>NZ_JBDYKL010000012.1:0-98888 GCF_040012415.1 Sanguibacter sp. 25GB23B1 | reverse complement strand
CGCCCCCCCCCCCCCCCCCCCCCCCCCCCCCACCGCGATCCTTCGCCGCTCCGGCGCCCTCCGCACCGCACACACCGACAGGACACCCACCGCATGTCACGAGTATCAGCCGCACGGCAGCTCCTGCGGGAGGACCTGGAGGCTGCGCGCGACCGCGACCCGGCCGCGCGCAGCGTGCTCGAGGTCGCCCTCGCCTATCCCGGCGTGCACGCGCTCTGGGCGCACCGGCTCGCCCACCGGATGTGGCGGCACCCCGGCCTGCGCCTCCCGGCGCGCCTCCTCTCCCAGGCGACCCGCGCGGCCACCGGCATCGAGATCCACCCGGCCGCGACGATCGGTCGCCGGCTCTTCATCGACCACGGGATGGGCGTCGTCATCGGCGAGACCGCCGTCGTCGGTGACGACGTGACGCTCTTCCACGGCACGACGCTCGGCGGCCGGTCCATGACCCACGGCAAGCGCCACCCCACGCTCGGCGACCGCGTCGTCGTCGGCGCTGGCGCCAAGGTGCTCGGCGCCGTCTGGGTCGGCGACGACGCACAGATCGGCGCCAACGCCGTCGTCGTCAAGGACGTGCCGGCCGGGGAGGTGGCTGTCGGTGTCCCCGCGAAGGTCAAGACCCGCCCGGCGTCGTCGCCGACGGTCGAGCACTGCGAGGACCCCGCGATCTTCATCTAGTAGGCTCGGGCAAGTACGTAGTACCGGCAGTCTCATGTTGCCGACCGTCCCTGCCCACCTCAACGACGAGGATCCATATGCGCATCGGAGTTCACACCGGCTACTGGTCTGCCGGCCCACCACCCGGGATCGCCGACGCCGTCCGTCAGGCGGACGAGCTCGGCGCCGACTCCGTGTGGACGGCCGAGGCGTACGGGTCCGACGCCCTCACCCCCCTGGCCTGGTGGGGTGCTTCGACCCGCCGGATCAGGCTGGGCACCGCCGTCATGCAGATGTCCGCACGCACCCCGACAGCCGCCGCGATGGCCGCGATCACCCTCGACCACCTCTCGGGCGGCCGGTTCATCATGGGCCTCGGCGTCTCCGGCCCGCAGGTGGTCGAGGGCTGGTACGGCCAGCCGTACCCCCGCCCCCTCGCCCGGACCCGCGAGTACATCGAGATCGTGCGTCAGGTCATCGCCCGCGAGCGACCGGTGAGCTACGACGGATCCTTCTACACCCTGCCGCTCACGGCCGAGGCCGCTGGCGGTCGCCCGATCACAGGGGTCGGCAAGGCCCTGCGCTCGACCGTCCACCCGCTGCGCGCAGACCTCCCCATCCACCTCGCCGCCGAGGGACCGAAGAACATCGCGCTCGCCGCCGAGATCGCCGACGGGTGGCTGCCGCTCTTCTACGCACCCCGCCTCGACGCCGACTTCCGTGCGAACCTCGCCGAAGGATTCGCGCTCCGCTCCCCCGAACGGTCCGCGCCCGCAGACTTCGAGGTGTCGGCGACCGTGCCCGTCGTCGTCCACGACGACGTCGAGAAGGCTGCCGATGCGGTGCGTCCTTTCCTCGCGCTCTACATCGGAGGCATGGGCGCCAAGGGTGCGAACTTCCACCGCAACGCCGTCGACCGGCTCGGATACTCCGACGCGTGCGACGAGATCGAGGCGCACTACCGCGCCGGCCGTCGCGACGAGGCCGCCGCGGCCGTACCGACGGCCCTCGTCGAGGACATCGCGCTCGTCGGGCCCGCAGAGAAGATCCGAGAGGACCTGCGTGCGTGGGAGGACACCGCGGTCACGACGATCATCGTCCAGGGCGACGCCACCGCCCTCCGCGCGGTCGCGGGCGCGCTCGCCCCGACCCGCTGAGGCACCTGCCCGGCCGGTTCAGACCGGCCGGTGCACGGCGGCACGCAGGTCGACCCGCGTACCGTCGGCGACGAGCGGGCACCCGTCGGCTCGCAGCCGCTCGATCGCCGACGCGTGGTGGTGCCGTGGCGGCGCGCCCGCCGCGTTGACCACGCGCCACCACGGGACTCCCGACCCCGCGCGGCTGAGGACCTGGCCCACCTGACGCGGACCTCCGCGGCCGAGCACCTGCCCGACGACCTCGGCGACGCCGCCGTACGTCATCGCACGGCCCGCCGGGATCTCCCCGACGACGTCGAGTACCGCCTCCATGTACTCCTCGTCCACCGGTCTGCCTACGACGCCTGGCACCGCGGGCACCAGTACAGCGTGCGTCCGCCGAGCTCGGCGAGGGCGATCGTCGTGCCACAGATCCTGCAGGGCAAGCCGTCGCGATGGTAGACGTAGAACGCCTCGTCGTGCGGGACCGCACCAGGGAGGCCGTCGGTGTTCTGTCTCGTCCGACGGCGGGCCCGCACGGACGGGACGTCGGGCAGGCTCCCTCCGGGCACCTCGCCGCGATCCTCGACCCGCGTCGTGACGATCGCTCCCACACGGACCCCGTCGTGCATGAGATCGACGAGATCGGCCCAGAGCTCGAGCGCCGTCTCACGGGGAACCGCCGTCCCGGGCGTCCTCGGGTCGAGCCTCGCGCGGTACAGCGACTCCGCCCGGTAGATGTTGCCGACCCCGGCGAGCACCTCCTGGTTCATGAGCAGGAGCGCCACGCTGCTCCTGGAGCGCGTGAGCGCGGCGACGAACGCCTCGGGGTCCGCATCGTCCCGCAGGGGGTCCGGCCCCAGCCGCGCCTGGACGGCGGCCTTCTCGGCCGCCGTGACGACCTCGCACGCGGTCGGCCCCGTGAGGTCCGCGCTGGCGCGCTCCGTGGTCATCCGCACCCTGACCTGGCCCCGCGGTGCGGGCGGCTGCCACGTCCCGTCGGACGCGTCGGACGCGTCGGACGTCACCTCGCTCTCTCCCACCCGGCGCCGGGGTGCGCCGATCGCGTGGACCACGTCGGAGCCCGGGTCTCCCGCGAAGGTCCATGCCCCGTAGAGGCCGAGGTGGACGCGGAGCCAGCGCACGTCGTCACCGTCCGCCGTACCTGCGTCCTGGGCGAAGCCGAGGAACATCTGCTTGCCCCACGCCTCGCTCGCGACGAGCACCCGTCCGTCCAGGCGGGCGGCACCGGCGGCGAAGCGCCCCTGAGGACTCGACACGGCGAGCCGCTGGCCGTGGAAGAGCTGGTCGAACGTCGTGGCCAGTCGATGGACGGTGTGGCCCTCAGGCATCGTGCGCGACCGCCTGCGTCAGCGGCGTGACTCGTACGTCGCGAGCTGGTCGATCCGGCGCTGGTGCCGGGCGTCGCCGCTGAACGGCTCGGCGAGGAAGGCGTCCACGAACGAGGCTGCCTCCTCGGGGGTGTGCTGCCGGGCTCCGATCGAGACGACGTTCGCGTCGTTGTGCTGGCGTCCGAGGCGTGCGGTGTCGAGGTTCCAGGCGAGCGCCGCCCGGACACCCGTCACCTTGTTCGCGGCGATCTGCTCTCCGTTGCCGGAGCCGCCGATGACCACACCGAGCGACCCGGGCTCGGCCACGACGGCCTCGCCCGCGGCGAAGCAGAAGGACGGGTAGTCGTCCTGGGCGTCGAAGCCGTGCGCGCCGTGGTCCACGACGTCGTGACCCCCCTCACGCAGGTGGTCGACGAGGAAGGTCTTCAGCTCGAATCCGGCATGGTCAGAGGCAATGTGAACGCGCATGGGCCCATCATGCCGCATCCGCATCGAGGACCTCTGTGCGGGGTCGGCCAGCGGACGCGCGGTGTCGGGTGCACCGCCTAACCTGTGACGTATGACTACAGCTGACACCGCCGGGGCTGCTCCCAGCACCCGGTCCGGGATCGACCTCGCCGCGATCGACGAGGCGGTCCGTCCTCAGGACGACCTCTACCGCCATGTGAACGGGACCTGGCTCGACACCCACGAGATCCCGGCGGACCGTGCCGCGGACGGAGCGTTCCGCGTCCTCCACGACGAGGCGGAGGTGCACGTCCGCGAGATCATCGAGGAGCTCGCCGACCAGGACGGGCTCACCGGGGTCTCGGCACAGATCGGCGCTCTCTACGCGAGCTTCATGGACACCGACCGCGTCGAGACGCTCGGCGTGGAGCCGCTGGCACCGGACCTCGGTCTCCTCGCGGGTGCGACGTCCCAGGCCGAGCTCACGGGTGCTCTCGGTGCGCTCCAGCGGACCGGTGGCGCCGGCGCGTTCGGGTTCTGGGTCGACAACGACGCCAAGGACCCCGAGAAATACGTCGTCTACCTGTACCAGGCCGGCCTCGGGCTGCCCGACGAGTCCTACTACCGCGACGAGAAGTACGCCGAGATCCGCACGAAGTACGTCGCGCACGTGGCACGGATGCTCGAGCTGGCCGAGGTCGCCACCGCCGAGGCAGCGCCCGACGCCGCCGAGCGTGTCCTCGCTCTCGAGACGAAGCTCGCCGGTCACCACTGGGACGTCGTCCGCGACCGCGACTCGGAGCTCACGTACAACCCGACGACGCTGCACGCCCTCACCGAGACCGCGCCCGGCTTCGACTGGCGGTCCTGGACCATGGCGGTCGGGGCCCCGGCGAAGGCGTTCGACGACGTCGTGGTCCGGGAGCCGGAGTTCTTCCAGGGCTTCGCGTCCCTCTGGCAGAGCGAGCCCCTCGACGACTGGAAGACGTGGGCCGCGTACCACCTCGTCTCGGCCCGTGCGCCGTACCTCTCCGAGGCGGTCGTCGAGGCGAACTTCGACTTCTACGGGCGGACGCTGTCCGGCGCCCAGGAGGTGCGGCTGCGCTGGAAGCGAGGCGTCTCCCTCGTCGAGGGTGCTCTCGGCGAGGCCGTCGGCGAGGTCTACGTCGAGCGGCACTTCCCGCGCAGCCACAAGGAGCGCATGGACGTCCTCGTGAAGAACCTCATCGAGGCGTACCGCGAGTCGATCGTCGGGCTCGAGTGGATGGGCCAGGAGACGAAGACCAAGGCCCTCGCGAAGCTCGCCGCCTTCACGCCCAAGGTCGGATACCCGGTCCGGTGGCGGGACTACTCGGCCCTCGTCGTCGAGCCCGACGACCTCCTCGGGAACGTCCGCCGGTCCAACGCGTTCGACCTCGACCGCGAGCTGGGCAAGATCGGCAAACCGATCGACCGCGACGAGTGGCACATGACACCGCAGACGGTGAACGCCTACTACAACCCGTCGATGAACGAGATCGTCTTCCCTGCAGCGATCCTCCAGCCGCCGTTCTTCGACCCCAGGGTCGACGACGCGGCCAACTACGGCGGCATCGGGGCAGTCATCGGGCACGAGATCGGCCACGGCTTCGACGACCAGGGCTCGAAGTACGACGGTGCGGGGCGGCTCGAGGACTGGTGGACGAGCTCCGACCGCGCAGAGTTCGAGAAGCGGACGACGTCCCTCGTCGACCAGTACGACGCCTTCCACCCGGCGCAGCTCGGCCCGGAGCACCCGGTCAACGGTGCTCTGACCATCGGCGAGAACATCGGCGACCTCGGCGGGCTCTCGATCGCGCTCAAGGCCTACCGGCTCGCCCTCGGGACGGAGCTGTCCTCGGCACCCGTCGTGGACGGACTCACCGGTGCCGAACGCGTGTTCCTCAGCTGGGCGCAGGTCTGGCAGACGAAGATGCGCGACGAGGCGGCAGTCCAGCGGCTCGCGACCGACCCGCACTCACCCGCGGAGTTCCGCTGCAACGGGGTCGTGCGCAACCTCGACGAGTTCCACTCGACGTACAACGTCCAGCCGGGAGACGCGCTCTATCTCGCCCCCGAGGAACGCGTGCGGATCTGGTAGCAGGTCAGAACTCGGTGATACCGGCACGGGCGAGGGTGAACCCCTTGCCCGTGCTCGTGTCCGTGCACGTCATCCCGGACTCGGTGCTGTCGCACGTGAAGTTGTTCACGGTGATGTTCTGGCCGTAGTCGAGGACCTCGACCGCGGCACCGGCCGCTGTGGGGAGCTCGTCGGGGCTCACGCACGGGAGGGAGACGCCCTCGGACGTGAGCGAGACGACGTAACCCTGGACGCCGTCGCAGTCGTCGGCGGGGGCCGGCTCCGACGTGAGCGTGGCGATCCCGCACTCGGCGCCGCTCGGCGAGACCTCGCACGTGATGTTGCCGCTCGGCGACGCCACCGACTCGGTCCCTGGCTCCGGTCCGGCGGAGGGCTCGGCGCCGGGAGCCGGCGTCTGCGTCGCAGACACGCTCGGGGACGGCTCGGCGTCCCCCGACGCCTCCGGGTCGTCCGAGCCGAGCGAGACACCGAGCCAGATCGCCCAGACGACGAGCAGGACGTCGAGGACGATGAACGCGATGAGGCCGGGTCCGAGGCCCCGACCCTTCTGCGCGGTCGACGATCCTGTGGGCGACGTGCCTGACATCCCGAGCTCCTCACGGTTGGACAGAGCACGGCTGTCTCACCCGCTCCGGACGCCCAGCATGTCATGCCCGGCGAGAGCACGCCCACACGGTGGCGCGCCGCACACCTCCACCGGTCCCGGGGGGGGAGTCCGGGTCTCAGTGCCGGTGCCCGCCGTGTCCTGGCCGCCACCGGGTGACGCCGGACGCCGCCCGGTCGTGCGCCGCGGGAGCCAGCCGCACCGTGCGCAGCCGCAGGAGGAACACGTCGGACGGCTCCCGCAGTCCCGCGTCCTCGACGAGGGCGTCGTGCGCGCCGCCGGCGACGAGCTCGACCGCCAGCCCGCCGACCTTCGCGTCGCCGCGGGTGCCGTCACCGGGGTTGGAGTGCAGGGCGAACCGTGCGTCGGAGCGGAGGTCGCGCGCCTTGGGCGACCCCGTCGGTGCAGCGAGCCACATCTCGTCGCCCCACCACCCGACGCCCGCACCGCTGACGCGTGGCGAGCCGATGATCGTCAGGGTCGCGAGGACGTGCTGGGTGTGCGCCTCGAAGAGCTGCCGGACGCGGGCGGCCAGGTCGGGCGTCTCCCCTGCGAAGATGCCCCAGGGGACGCCGGTACGCCCCGGTTCGGGCTCCGGGACGCCGTCCGGCATCAGTCGAACACCGGGCCCTGCGTGCGGGTGCGCTTGAGCTCGAAGAACCCGGGAGTGCCGGCGACGAGGACGCACCCGTCCCAGAGTCGGCCGGCGGCCTCCCCCCGGGGGGCGGGTGTGACGACGGGGCCGAAGAACGCGACGTCGTCGAACGCGACGACCGGGGTGCCGACGTCCTCACCGACCTTCGTGATGCCCTCCGTGTGGGATGCGCGGACCTCCGCGTCGTAGGTGTCCTTCTCGAAGTGCTCGATGAGGTCCGCCGGCAGTCCGACCTCGGCGAGCGCCTCGGCGACCGCGTCGCGCCGGTCCTTGCGGCCACCCGGGTGGAACCGTGTGCCGATCGCGTCGTAGAGCGGCTTGACGACGTTCTCGCCGTGCTCGATGCGCGCAGCCGTGACAACCCGCACCGGCCCCATCGCCCCCTCGAGCCCCTTGCGGTAGGACTCCTCGAGCTCACGCCCCTCGTTGAGCACCGCGAGGCTCATGACGTGCCAGCGCACGGTCACGTCACGGACCTGCTCGACCTCGCCCATCCAGCGGCTCGTCATCCAGGCCCACGGGCACAGCGGGTCGAACCAGAAGTCGGCGACGGTTCCGGAGTTCTCGAGGGCAGGGGTCGTCATGATGCTCCAATGCGTCGGCGGCGTGCGTCGGGGGGCTCCCGGGGACTCGTAACGTGCCTGCCTGGCACTCCATTCCCGAGAGCACGTGAAATGATCAGTCTCGGCCACGACCAGGCCACCACACGTGGTGCTCGACGGTGCACCCGCTCACCAGCGGGCCTCTCTCCCGGTAGCACCCTCAGAGCCGAGGAGGCGTCCGTGCCCGGACAGAACCTGACCCGCACCGAAGCGATCGAGCGTGCCGACATCGTCGCAGCACAGTCCTACGAGATCGCGCTCGACCTGACGACCGGGCCGACCACCTTCGCGTCGACGACGACGGTCCGCTTCACGGCGCGACCCGGCGCGACGACGTTCATCGACCTCGTCGCCCCCACCGTCCGCACGGTGCGGCTCAACGGCCGCGACCTCGACCCGGCCGCGGTGTTCGCCGACTCGCGCGTCACGCTGACCGACCTCGAGGCGGAGAACGAGCTGCTCGTCGTCGCGGACGCCGCGTACACGAACTCCGGCGAAGGTCTCCACCGGTTCGTCGACCCGGTCGACGACGAGGTCTACCTCTACACGCAGTTCGAGGTCCCCGACTCACGCCGCGTCTTCGCGGTGTTCGAGCAGCCCGACCTCAAGGCGACGTTCCAGTTCACCATCACCGCACCGGCCCGCTGGCACGTCGTGAGCAACCAGCCGACACCCGCGCCGGTCGCGGCCGGCGACGACGTCGCGACGTGGACCTTCGAGCCCACCCCGCGCATCTCGTCCTACATCACCGCGCTCGTCGCCGGGCCGTACGTCGTCGAGCGCTCCGAGCTCACGAGCCGCGACGGCCGGGTCGTCCCCCTCGGGGTGTTCTGCCGGGCGTCGCTCGCGGAGTTCCTCGACGCCGACTACATCTTCGCCAAGACACGGGAGGGCTTCGCGTTCTACGAGGAGAAGTTCGACTACGCGTACCCGTTCGACAAGTACGACCAGCTGTTCGTCCCCGAGTTCAATGCCGGTGCCATGGAGAACGCCGGGTGCGTGACCTTCACCGAGACGTACGTCTTCCGGTCGAAGGTCACCGACGCGATCAAGGAGCGTCGCGTCGTGACGATCCTCCACGAGCTCGCCCACATGTGGTTCGGCGACCTCGTGACGATGAAGTGGTGGAACGACCTCTGGCTCAACGAGTCCTTCGCCGAGTGGGCCTCGACGCTCGCGACGGCCGAGGCCACCGAGTGGACCCACGCCTGGACGACGTTCGCAGCCATGGAGAAGAGCTGGGCGTACCGCCAGGACCAGCTCCCCTCGACGCACCCGATCGTCGCGACGATCAACGACCTCGAGGACGTCCAGGTCAACTTCGACGGCATCACCTACGCCAAGGGCGGATCGGTCCTCAAGCAGCTCGTCGCGTGGGTCGGCATCGACGCGTTCATGGCCGGGGTCTCCCGCTACTTCAAGAAGCACGCGTTCGGGAACACCGAGCTGTCCGACCTGCTCGTCGAGCTCGAGACCACGAGTGGTCGCGACCTGTCCGCCTGGGCGACGACCTGGCTCGAGACCGCGGGCGTCAACACGCTCCGACCGGAGATCGAGGTCGACGCGGACGGGACCATCACGTCGTTCGCCGTGCTGCAGAGCGCCCCCCAGGACTACCCGACGATCCGTCCCCACCGCCTCGCGGTCGGCTTCTACGACCTCGACGCGAGCGGCGCCCTCGTGCGCACGCACCGCGAGGAGCTCGACGTCGACGGGACCCGCACCGACGTCCCCGCCCTCGTCGGACGTCCGCGACCGGCGATGGTCCTCATCAACGACGACGACCTCGCCTACGCCAAGATCCGTCTCGACGACGCCTCCCTCGCGGTCGCCACCGAGCACCTCTCCGACATCTCGGACCCGCTCGCCCGCTCGCTCGTCTGGGGCTCGGCATGGGACGCGACGCGCGACGGCGAGACGCCTGCCAGCCTCTACGTCCGTCTCGTCCTCGGGAACATCGCGACCGAGAGCGAGTCGACCACCATCCGCACGACCCTCGCGCAGCTCGCGCTCACCGCCCGCAGCTATGTCGACCCGGCGAAGCGGTCCGCCACGGTCGCCGAGGTGGGCGACGCGCTGTGGTCCCTGGCACGCGACGCAGCAGCCGGGTCCGACGCCCAGTTCCAGCTCGTCAAGTACTTCGCGAGCATCGCCAGCACGGACGCGCACCTCGACGCGCTCCAGTCGCTCGTCGACGGCACGCTCGAGCTCGCCGGTCTCGTCGTCGACACCGACCTGCGGTGGGAGCTCCTGGAAGGCCTCGTCGTCGGTGGCCGTGCGACGCAGGCGGACATCGACGCTGCGCTCGCCGCCGACAGCACGGCGAACGGCCAGCAGGCGGCAGCACGGGCGACCGCTGCGCTGCCGACACCCGAGGCCAAGCGCGCCGCGTTCGACTCCCTGGTCACCGCGGACACGGCGCCGAACGCCATCGTCCGTGCGACGACCCTCGGGTTCCTCCACGTGAACGACCCCGCGGTCCTCGCACCGTTGGTCGAGCCGTACTTCGACGCGATCGAGCGCCTGTGGGAGGAGCGCAGCTACTCCATCGCCGAGACCCTCGTCGAAGACCTGTTCCCCGCTCCTCTGGCGAACGAGGCGCTCCGGGCCGCGACGCAGGCGTGGCTCGACGACCACCGGGACGCGGCGCCGGCACTGCGCCGGCTCGTCGTCGAGAACCTCGCCGGGGTGGAGCGGGCGCTCGCCGCGCAGGCCGTGGACGCACGCTCCTGACGGTCCGCACCTGACACGACGACCCGCCCTGCAGAGCTCCTCGGAGACTGTCGGGCGGGTCGTCTGGGTGCAGAGGTGTGCGGTCTAGTCGTTCATGACCGCAGCGAGCGACCGGAGCCGTGCGTTCGCGAGGAGGTCCTCGATGAGCACCGGGTTGCCCGAGGAGTCCCCCAGCGGGATCTTCCAGTTGGGGTACTCCTGGTCCGTGCCGGGCTGGTTCTGGGCCCGGCGCTCGCCGACCGCGTCGGCGAGCGAGACACCGAGCAGGAGCGCGGGCGTCGCCTTGATGTACCGGTGGAGCGCCTCGACGAGCTCGCGCTCGGACGGGTCGTCGTCCACGAGACCGCGGGCAGCCAGCGCGAGGATCATCTGGTCCCGCTCCTGACGCGCCTGCTGGCGCACGAGCGCCAACGGCTCCGTGAGCAGTCCGAGACGCTCCCGGATCTCCACGTGCTCCCCTGCGAGGTAGCCCGCCGTCGGCGGGAGGTCGTGCGTCGTCACGGTCGTCAGGGCCAGCGGGCGGTAGCCCTCGGGCCGGAGCGGTCGGTCGCCCTCCTCCTTCTCGAACCACAGGACGGACGTGCCGAGGATGCCGCGCTCCGTGAGGTAGTCGCGGACCCACGGCTCGAAGAGGCCGAGGTCCTCGCCGATGACGACCGCACCGGCGCGGTGGGCCTCGAGGCAGAGGATCCCGATGAGCGCGTCGTGGTCGTACCGCACGTAGGCACCCTGGTCGGCGGAGTTGCCCTGCGGGATCCACCACAGACGGAAGAGACCGATGACGTGATCGATGCGCAGCGCGCCCGCGTGGCGGAAGATCGTCCGCAGCAGGTCACGGAACGCGGCGTACCCCGTCCGGGCGAGCTCCTCCGGGTGCCACGGCGGCTGCGACCAGTTCTGCCCCTGCTGGTTGTACATGTCGGGCGGTGCCCCGACACCGATCCCCTTCGCGAGGACGCTCCCGAGCGCCCAGGCGTCCGCACCCTCGGGGTGCACGCCCACGGCGAGGTCGTGCATGATCCCGAGAGACATCCCGCCGTCGAGTGCCGCGCGCTGTGCGTGCTCGAGCTGGAGGTCGGCCACCCACTGCAACCAGCAGTAGAAGTCGATCTCTGCGGCGAGCTCGGCGCGCAGCGCCTCGGTCGTCGCGCTCGTGGGGTCGTGCAGGTCCTCGGGCCACTCGTGTCCGGCGAAATAGTCCGAGAACGCGCACCAGGCGGCGAAGTCCTCGAGGCCGCGCCCCTGCGACGCGCGGAACTCCGCGAGCGCGGTCTCACGTGCGGCCGAGCGCGGGGCCTCGAAGATCACGCGCAGGGCGACCTTCTTCGCGTCCCACGCCGAGTCGCGGTCGATGGGACCAGGATCGGTGCTCATCTCACGCACCCCGTCGGCGGACCACTCGATGAGGGACCGGTCGGCGGCCGACAGGTACGCCGTCTCGCGGATGTCCTCGACGCGCAGGTAGAGCGGGTTGACGAACCGCCGGCTCGAAGGCAGGTAGGGGGACGGCGTCATCGGGGTTGACGGCTCGGCCGCTGCGACCGGGTTGATGAGCAGGAAGTCGGCGCCGAGGGATCGTCCGGCGAGCCAGCCGAGGTCGGCGAGGTCGGCGAAGTCGCCGACGCCCCACGACTGCCGGGAGCGGACGGAGTACAGCTGGGCCATGAGCCCCCAGGTGCGTCGCTCGGTGAACGTCGACGGGAGCTCGAGCCGGTCCGGTGTCACGGCGAGCGTCGCACGGGACTGGCCGTCGGGTGTGCGTGCTCGCACCTCGTGCCACCCGAGCGGGAGGTCGTCCGGGAGCTCGAAGACCGCGCGCCCGATCGAGCGGCCGTCGACGGTCCGCGGCTCGGTGTACACGTCGAGCTGGGAGAGCTCGCGGACTCCCGAGTGTGCCTCCAGCTCGATCCAGACCTCGACGGGCAGCCCGTTCGTCACGTGGACAGGGAGCTCGACGGACCGGCCCTGCCGGACGACGACCGTGGGCGGGAGCATCCGTCGCCACGGTGCGTCTGCGACGCTCGCCACGGCGACGTCGACGCGCTCCGGGGTCGTGGCGTCGACCCCCATCGCGCCGAGCACCGCGACGAGCGTGTGCGCCGCGACATCCTGCTTCTCACCATGGAACCCCCAGTGGTCAGGCGAGATGCCGAAGGCACGTGCGAGGTCGACGAGAGCGGGCGAGGGGGTTGGGTGTTCGACGGGGTCCACGTGTGAATCCTGCCAGAGAGCGCGGCATCGAGCAGCAGATGGCCTCGGCGAGCCTGGACGCACGTCCGTCAGGGACCAGCGGCTCGGTAGCCTTCGACCATGATCAACTCCGACGTCCCGCCCGAGGCGTTCGACCCTGGGAGCCTCGACTCGTGGCTCACCTGGTTCGTGGGCACCCCTCTCAAGCTCCTCCTCACGCTCCTCGTCGGTCTCGTCGTCCTGCTCGTCCTGCGCCGCCTCATCAAGGCGGCCACCGACCACATCGCGGACGGCACGCTGATGAACCGCCGGGGGCTGCGCGAGCTGGGCGCGACGGACTTCGGTTCCGCGCTCTTGCGCTCGAGCCCCGTCGCCACCGCTCGCCGGATGCAGCGTGCGCGGACGATCGGCTCGGTCCTGCGGTCGACGACCACGCTCGTCGTCGGCGCGATCGTCGTGCTCATGATGCTCTCCGACGTCGGGGTGAACATCATGCCGCTCGTCGCGTCGGCCGGTGTCGCCGGTGTCGCGCTCGGCTTCGGCGCGCAGAGCCTGGTCAAGGACTTCCTCTCGGGCACCTTCATGCTGCTCGAGGACCAGTACGGCGTGGGAGACACCGTGACGTTCGGAGCTGTCTCCGGGACGGTCGAGGCCGTGGCGCTGCGGGTGACGAAGGTGCGCGACATCAACGGGACCCTCTGGTACATCCGTAACGGCGAGATCGTCAGCGTCGGCAACCGCACGCAGGGGTGGGCTCGCGCCGTGGTCGACGTCCAGCTCCGCTTCGACACGGACATCGCGCTGGTGCGCCGGCTGCTCGAGCGCGCGGGCGAGAAGGTCAAGAACGACCCGATCATCGGCACGTACCTGCAGGAGGATCCCGAGGTCATCGGGATCGAGGCGCTGACGGCCGAGTCGGTCCTCATGAAGGTCCAGGCGAAGACGGACCCGGCGATGCAGTGGAGCGTGGCGCGCGCCCTGCGCGAGGCGGTCCGGGAGGAGCTCGACGCCGCCGGGGTGTCCCTCGCGGCCAGCCAGCAGACGGTGCTCATCAACGAGCAGGCGTCGGGCGGGCCCGTCGCTCCGCCGACGGTGACTGCTCCGGCAGCACTGGCGACGCGGACCGCAGGGCCAGGACCCGACGACGACGCATCGTCGTCGGGCCAGGCAGCTGACGACCACGTGGGCGCCACGCCGACGCCGGTGGAGGAAGAGACAGCCGCGCGACCGCGCTGAGGGCGGCTCAGCGCAGGCCGTCGAGCTCCGCAGCGAGCGCGTCGGCCTCAGGACCGACGATGACCTGCACGACGCGACCCGAACGGACCACGCCGAACGCGCCGGTCGCCTTGAGTCCTGCCTCGTCCACGAGGTCGGGGTCCGTGACCTCGACACGCAGTCGGGTGATGCACGGCTCGAGGTCGACGACGTTGACCTGGCCGCCGAGGGCCGCGAGGATCTGCTGGGCCTTGCTCATGGATGGGGCTCCTGAACTCGATGATCGATCGGTGGACCGGTGACTGGCATCAAGAGTAGTCGTCCCTGGTACTGATCGCGGCGGTGGCGCCGCACGTCGGAGCAGCCGCGACCGTGGTGGGCTGCGTCGTCGTGCCGGGCTGCTCTCCCTCGCAGGCCCTGGCCTCCGACCTCCGGCACGGCCGCCCCCTGCTCGGCCGTGTCGTCTTCAAGCATCCTCCTGAGGGGCCCGGTGCGCCCGCGGGGGCGGCGGGCGCACCGGAGCCCGGGGGCGTCCTCGTTCGCCTCCGGGCTCCCCGGCATCCGCTCACGTGCGCTCCGGGACCCGAGCATCAGGCCTGGTCGGGCCTGACACCCCGCGCGGGACGCGGCGACGGCACGTGGCCCATCGGCGCAGGTCGCGGCCCTATGCCCAGGTGGTCGTCTCGCGGCGCACGAACGACCCCGCCGGCGCCCGCACCTCCCCGCCTCGGCGGCGAAGGCACCCACGGGCGGGGGCGACCGACTGCGGACGGGCCCGACCTGCACAAGAACTTCACCCGGTCGGCCCGGCAGAGAGCCGTCCACGTCGGTGCACGGGCGTAGCATCCACGCAGGCCTGACCCCACACGAGACGACGAGAGCGAGCGGGCATGGACGCGGCACCTGTGACCATCTCGACGATCGCCGAAGCAGCGGGCGTCTCGGTCCCGACGGTCTCCAAGGTGCTCAACGGTCGCGCCGACGTGGCCCCGGCGACACGCGCACGGGTCGAGGCCCTCATCGACGAGCACCAGTACCGTCGTCGACGCGGCTCCCCGACCGTCGGTGGCCGGATGATCGATCTCGTCTTCCACGAGCTCAGCAGCGCCTGGGCGGTCGAGATCATCCGCGGTGTCGAGCGGGTCGCCCGCGAGACGGGCGTGAGCGTCGTGCTCTCCGAGTGCGGAGGCGCGACCACCCCGCGCCAGGACTGGCTCGACGGCGTTCTCGCCCGCAGACCGCTCGGTGTCGTCCTCGTCTTCTCCGACCTCGATCCCTCCCAGCGACGGCAGCTCGAGGCGCGCAACATCCCCAGCGTCGTCGTCGACCCGGTGGGCGAGCCGTCGGGCGACGTCCCGGCGATCGGGGCGGCCAACTGGAGCGGTGGTCTCGCCGCGACCCGGCACCTGCTGCACCTCGGACACAGCCGGATCGCCATGATCGCGGGCCCGGCACGCGTGTGGTGCAGCCGCGCGCGCACGGACGGCTACCGCGCGGCGCTGGAGGACGCGGGCATCACCCCTGACCCGGATCTCCTCCGCCACGGCGACTTCACGGTCGAGGCCGGGTACGCGGTGGGTCTCGCGCTGCTGCGCCTCACCGACCGCCCGACCGCCGTGTTCGCCGGCAGCGACCTCCAGGCCCTCGGTCTGTATCGCGCGGCCGCCGACCTCGGGCTCCGGGTGCCCCAGGACCTGTCCGTGGTCGGGTACGACGACCTACCGGTCGCCCAGTGGATCGGTCCCCCGCTGACCACCGTCCGCCAGCCGCTGTCCGAGATGGCCGACCACGCGACACGTCTCGTCCTGCAGCTCGCCCGCGGAGAGAGCCCGCCCAGCACCCGCATCGACCTCGCGACGATCCTCGTTGTGAGGGAGAGCACCGCGCGCGTGGGACCGGAAGCCCACGGTTCTTTGGGATAGTGGAGCAGTGACCGACCCGACCCTTGACGCGCGCGACCCGTTCTACGACCTCGTCGGAGGGCACGAGACCTTCGTCCGGCTCGTCGACCTCTTCTACACGGGAGTCGCCCAGGACGAGGTGCTGCGCGCGATGTATCCCGAGGAAGACCTCGGCCCGGCGAAGGAGCGGCTCACGCTGTTCCTCGAGCAGTACTGGGGCGGGCCCACCACGTACTCCCAGGAGCGCGGGCACCCACGACTGCGCATGCGCCACGCCCCGTACAAGGTGAACCCCGATGCTCGCGACCGCTGGCTCGCGCACATGCGGGCAGCCGTTCTCGGTCTCGGGCTCGCGCCGCTCCACGAGGCGACGTTGTGGGACTACCTCGAGCGTGCAGCCCATTCCCTCATCAACACGTTCGACGAGTAGGAGCACCGTGACCGATCCTGCACCCCACCAGCCGAGGCCCGACATCGCCGCGATCGAGCGTGACCCCTTGGCGTACCTTCTCGAGGTGCTGCGCCTGGAGTACCACGGCGCCGAGACCGGCGAAGACGTCTACTCCGGCCCGAGCCTCCCCCAGCTCCACGGTCGGGTCTACGGCGGTCAGGTGCTCGCACAGGCACTCCTGGCGGCCGGCGCCACGGTGCCCGACGGTCGCCTTCCGCACTCGATGCACGGCTACTTCCTCCGCGCCGGTGACATCCACCAGCCCGTGGACCTCGCCGTCGAGCGGCTCCGGGACGGACGCTCGTTCAGCGCACGACGGACGCACGCGTACCAGGGTGGGAAGGCGATCCTCTCGATGATCGCCTCGTTCCAGGAGGACCAGGACGGCATCGAGCACACGTCGCGGATGCCCGAGGCACCGGACCCGGAGGACGTCGAGTCGGCGCATGCCGTGCTCGCCGGTATCGACCACCCCATCGCGCACTTCTGGTCGCGGCAGACCGCCTTCGACGTCCGTCACGTCGACGGAGCGCTCTACCTCGCGCCCGGTGTCGAACGGACCGACCACCAGCTCGTCTGGATGCGGTCACGCGGCCCCGTCCCCGACGACCAGCTCCTCCACCGTGCGCTCCTCGCCTATGCGTGCGACCAGATCATGCTCGAGCCCGTCCTGCGACAGTCCGGGCACAGCTGGCGAACACCGGGCCTGAGCATCGCCAGCCTCGACCACGCGATGTGGTGGCACCGCGACGTGCGCGTCGACGAGTGGCTCCTGTACGTACAGTCGTCGTCGTCGGCCCAGGGCAGCCGCGGGCTCGGCTCGGCCCGGGTGTTCGCCCAGGACGGCACCCTCGTCGCGAGCATCGCGCAGGAAGGGATGATCCGGGTCCCCAACTGACCGGTCTGTGCTCCGGGGCCGAGCAGCAGTCCCGACCGTCCTGCGGGTGCTCACCGATGTCCTGCGGGCCGTCGACGGACGATGCAGACTGTCCGGGTGCCACGACTGCGACGCGTATCGGTCTCCCAACCGGGACTCTCCCGGCGTGCCGCAGGGAAGGGCTTCTCCTACACGGACGTGAACGGGACGCGGATCACGGACCCCGAGGTCGTGGCGCGCTGCAAGGCGCTCGCCGTCCCGCCCGCCTGGACGTCGGTGTGGATCTCCCCGTACCCGAACGGCCACATCCAAGCGTTCGGCTACGACGCGGCGGGTCGCGGCCAGTACCTCTACCACCCCCAGTGGCGGGCGCGACGCGACCGCGCCAAGCACGACCACATCCTCGAGGTGGCCGCGCGGCTACCGGCCGCCCGCCGCCGCACGGCCGCGGACCTCGCGCTCCCGGGCATGCCCCGGGAGCGGGTGCTGGCCCTCGCGTTCCGGATGCTCGACCTCGGGTACTTCCGCGTGGGCGGCGAAGTCTATGCCGCCCAGAACGAGAGCTACGGGCTCTCGACCCTCCGCAAGGAGCACGCGTCGATCCAACCCGACGGCTCGGCGCGCTTCACGTTCCCGGCGAAGTCGGGCCAGCTGCGTGACGTGGTGCTCGACGACCCGGAGGTGGCGGCCGCCGTGACCACGCTCCTCGGCCGACGCGGCGGCGAGAGGCTCCTCGCCTGGCGCACGAGCGACCGGCCTGTCGCGTGGCACGAGATGGCCTCTGCCGACCTGTCGGCGCACGTCAAGGCGATGCTCGGCGACGATGCCTCCCCGAAGGACTTCCGCACGTGGCACGCGACCGTCCTCGCGGCGCGCGGGCTGGCCGAGATCGGCCCGGCACCCCGGTCGCAGCGGGGCCGGCGCGCGGCCGTCGCCCAGGTGGTGCGCGACGTCGCGGACGAGCTCGGCAACACTCCTGCGGTGTGTCGCGCGTCCTACATCGACCCGCGGCTCGTCGACCTCTGGGAGCGCGGCTCGACGATCTCGACGACGCAGAGCTCGGCGCGAGCCGAGCACGAGGTGCTGGAGCTGCTCGGCTAGGCCGTCACGCTCGCCAGGGAGGGCCGCGTGGTCCGGCGACGGCCGGCGACGAGCGACGTGTCGCTCATCGGCGCAGGAACGCGACCGGTTCGTCGCGGAAGGGCTCCCACGCCGCCCGCTCTGCGGCATCGAAGCGACGCGGTCGGCCAGAGTCGGCGTCGATGACGACGATCGTCGTCGTCGCACGTGCGTACGGTGCCCCCGCCGTCGCCGGGCCCCACCGGCCCACGACACCACCGTCGTCGTGCACCTCGTAGCAGACGTCCAGGCTCGCCGCACCGATCTTCCCGATCCACATCTCGACGCGCACCGGCTCGCGCGTGAAGCTCAGCGGGCGCAGGTACTCGATCTCCTGGCGTGCCACGAGCGTGTGCGACGTCGCCGTGGGCCCCGAGTCGAGGACCGCAGTCGGCCACACGTCCGCGTCCGGCGCCAGCGGATGCCTCCAGAACGCCGTGATCCGTGCTTCCTCGAGCAGCCTGAACATCTCGACGTTGTTCACGTGGGCGTAGGCGTCGAGGTCGGACCAGCGCAGGCGGACGGGCACGTAGAGGCGAGTCATGGGACCAGTCAACCAGCCGAGACCTACCGGCTCGCGAGCGCCGCGGCCGCGCGGCACTCGTCGAGCAGCCTGCGCTGTGTCCCGACAGGGCCGATGACTGCGTCACGTGCGACGGCGTCGATCTCCGCGCGCAGCCGGCGAGCCGCACGGCGCGCCGCCTGGTTCGCCCCGAGGAGCCCGAGCAACCGTGCGACGAGCGCGAGGAGCACCCCGACGAGCAGCCCACCCACGACCATGAGCGTCGGGATCGGGAAGCCCTCCACGTCGGGTGAGGCGGGCACCGGGAGCTGGACGTAGGCGAGCAGCGCAAGACCACCGAGCCACGCCAGCCCCGCGACGAGGACGCCGAGAACGACCCACTGGACGACCGACACGACAGCCCACCAGCGCGGACGACGCTCCCCGTCGAGCTCGGTGCGCGCCACCGCCTGGTCGAGCGCGTCCGGGAGGTCGTCGTCACGCAGGTGCTCCCGCGTCGCGAGCACCCACCCGGTGGGCGCACCGACCGACGCCGCGTCCACGTAGGCGCGCACGGCGCTGCGCGTCCGGGCCGCCATCGCGGCGTCCACCGGGGGCAGCGACGAGCGTGCCAGCTCGGCGCGCACCTCCCGGCGGTGGAGGTTGAGCCTGCGGAGCGGGTCGGCGCGGAAGCGCCCCACCCACCGCGTCACCGGCCAGCCGGTCGCGGCCCGGGCACGCAGGAGCGCTGACCCGCGCACCGCGTCGACCACCACGTCCGCGCGTGCTGCTCTGCTGAGCGACTCCAGGAGCTCCCCGCGGACGAGGTCCTGCTGCTGGGCGCCGCCGTTGCTCGCACCGCACTCCGCCAGGACGGCGCTCGCCGCACCCCTGACGTCGGCGAGCAGCCGGTCGGTCGACGCTGCGCGCTTGCGCGCGGCCTGCGCGACGAGCTCGTGCAGCTCGCCCATCCCCTGTCCGGTCGCTGCGGACACTCCCACCACGACCGCCGACGAGAGCCCGTCGTCGCTCGCGAGGCGTCGTAGGTCTGCTAGGCACTGCTCCTGGTCGACCGGAGAGAGTCGGTCGATCTGGTTGAGCACGATGACGACGACGTCCGCATGCCCGGCGAGCGGTCGCAGGTAGCGGTCGTGGACAGCCGCGTCGGCGTACTTCTGCGGGTCCATGACCCACACGAGCAGGTCGGCGCGCTCGACGAGCCGCTCCGCCCGCACCCGGTGCTCGACGACGACGGAGTCGTGGTCCGGGAGGTCGAGCAGGACGAGCCCGGCCCGGTCCTCCCCGGTGTCGACGAACGTCCGCTGCGCCACCTCGAGCCAGTCCAGGAGCGGTTCGACCGCTCCCGTGCCCGGGGTGTCCCACACGGCAGCGACCGCGCGGGACGTCGTCGGGCGCCGGATACCCGGGCTCGAGATCTCCCGGCCCGCCAGGACGTTGAAGATCGACGACTTCCCCGACCCCGTCGAGCCGGCGAGCGCCACCACCGTGTGGTCGACGGAGAGCCGCAGCCGCTCACGAGCGTGCGCGGCGGTCTGGGCACCCCGCTCGAGCACCTGGGTGCCGAGCCACCCGCGGCCCGCGTCGAGCGCAGACTCGAGAGCCTGGGTACGGCGCGCCAGCACCTCTCCGCGGCGCGTCACGCCGCTGAACCGCTTCACGCTCGCCCGCGCCTCTGGCGCAACCTGCTGAGGAATCCTCGTCGGACGGGATCCTTCTCGGGCGCGGGTGCGTACGGATCGTCCAGCACGGAGAGGTCCGCGCCCCGTAACCGGCCCCGGTGCGCGTCCGGTTCCGGCGAGAGGCCGGACGCGACGGCCTGGCCGGGAGGTCCAGGAACCGGCCGCTCCGCCGCTGCTGCGGCACGGGCTGCTCGCTCGCGCTGCGCGGCGCCCTGGAGCGTCTGCGCTGCGCCCCGGAGCGCAGGACCCCAGGCAGCTCCGGAGCCGACCGCGTCGAGAAGACCGACGAACCGTGCGGACTCGTGCTCGAGGAGACGGTCCACCCGCTCGAGGAGAGCCGTCTGGGCCGCGCGCGCGAGCGACCGCACGGCCTCGTCTCCGAACACCGCCTCGAGGAGCCGCTGGGCGAGGATCGCTGATCCCCCGGCGATCCCGACCTCCGCGCCCGTGAGCCCACCCGTCTGGGCGAACACGACGATCATGAGCGCTGCTCCGAGCCCGTTCACCCCGACGGCCAGGACCCGGGCGCGCCCACGCTTGTCGGCGCCACGCTCGCTCACGAGCGCGAGGACGTCCGACTGCCATGCCCGGATCTCGACGGCGAGCCTCGTGCGGAGGTCGGCGGACGCACGCGAGAGCTCGAGGCTCTCGAGGAGGGGGGCTCCGGCACCGTCCGAGCGCCAGGCTCCGTACGTGCGTTCCGCCGCCCGGTCCGCCGTGTCGAAGATGATCGCCTCGAGGTTGGTGCCGATGGCGACGGCCACCTTGGGCTCGGCCGGTCCTCGACCGCGGAAGAACCCCGTGATCGTGTCGCGGACCATCCCGATCCTCACCTCCACCGCGCGCATGAAGTCGCCGGTACCGATGAAGTCCTGCCAGCGGGCGAGCACCTCACCCCGGAGCATGGTGCCGTCCGAGGTGGCGTCGGCGACGTCACGGGCAGCGGCCGCGTAGGTGTCACTGACGATCGCCCGCAGGCGGGCGTCCACCGACACCTGGGCGTCGGCGGCATCGGCGAGGGACATCGTGCGACCGGCGATGTCGTCGATCGCCCCGTCCCGGGTCGCCTCGATGACCGTCGTCCGCGACGCGGCGTCGCCGCCGGTCGCGGTGAGCCACCGCGAGATGGGAGCGACGACCTGCGACGGAAGCATGCCGTCGACGAGCGGGGTCTCCGGGACGAGGAAGACCGGCGACCCTCCGAGCCCGTGCTCCGCGAGCATCTGCCGCAGGTGCTCGCGCACGACCTCGGCGCCGGGGTCCACCCGGTCGATGACGATCGCGACCTGCGCGCGGCGCTCGGCGCCCTCGCGCAGGAGGTCCCACGGGACGGCGTCGGCGTAGCGGGCAGCAGTGGTGACGAACAGCCAGAGGTCCGCGGCCGCGAGCAGCTGGGCGGCGAGCTCCCGGTTCCCGACGACGACCGAGTCGATGTCGGGGGCGTCGAGGATCGCGAGGCCGGGAGGCAGGACGTCCGTGGCCACGAGCCGCAGCGAGCGTCCCGCGCCGGTCCCGGGCGCGTGCATCGACGCACCTCCGTCCGACGCCCCCGTGGTCGTCTCGCGAGCAAGGTGCGGGAAGACGCGTTCCGTCTGGAACCATGACGCGTCGAGCGGATGGTGCGCGAGCACCGGGGAGCGCGTCGTGGGGCGGAGCGCTCCGGGCGTGGTCACGTGCTGCCCGAGGATCGAGTTGACGAGTGTCGACTTCCCCGCGCCCGTCGATCCGCCGACGACGACGAGGAGAGGTGCGGCCACCGCGTCGATGCGGGGCAGCAGGTAGTCGTCGAGCTGGTCGAGGACGCGCTCGCGCGCGGCGCGAGCAGCCGGGGCGAGCACGGTCTCGAGCGGCAGCGCGAGATCGTCGACGGCGCTGCGCAGCTGGGCGAGCGCCGAGGCGAGCTCGGCGACGCGGGAGGTCCCGTCGCCGCCGAGCTCAGAGGGGTCAGGTGCGTCCGGCATGAGTGCAGTCTGCCGGAAAACCCCTGGTCGCACCCACCGTGCGTGGTTCAGCCGCGCGTGAGCTTGCGGTGCGTCACGCGGTGCGGGCGTGCGGCGTCGGCGCCGAGGCGCGAGACCTTGTTCTCCTCGTACGAGTCGAAGTTCCCCTCGAACCAGTACCAGGCCGACGGGTTCTCGTCCGTACCCTCGTACGCGAGGATGTGCGTCGCGACCCGGTCGAGGAACCACCGGTCGTGCGAGACGACCACGGCGCAGCCCGGGAACTCGAGCAGAGCGTTCTCGAGCGAGCCGAGGGTCTCCACGTCGAGGTCGTTGGTGGGCTCGTCGAGCAGGAGGAGGTTCCCACCCTGCTTGAGGGTGAGCGCGAGGTTGAGGCGGTTGCGCTCTCCACCGGAGAGCACGCCGGCCGCCTTCTGCTGGTCCGGGCCCTTGAAGCCGAACGCGGCGACGTAGGCACGAGAAGGCATCTCGACGTTGCCGACCTTGATGTAGTCGTTGCCGTCGGAGACGACCTCCCAGAGGCTCTTCTTCGGATCGATGCCACCACGCGACTGGTCGACGTACGAGATCGAGACCGTCTCGCCGATCTTCAGCTGTCCGCCGTCGAGCGGCTCGAGACCGACGATCGTCTTGAAGAGCGTCGTCTTTCCGACACCGTTGGGGCCGATGACACCGACGATGCCGTTGCGCGGCAGCGTGAAGGAGAGCCCGTCGATGAGGGTCCGGCCGTCGAAGCCCTTGTTGAGGTCGGTCGCCTCGATGACGAGGCTTCCCATGCGGGGGCCCGGCGGGATCTGGATCTCTTCGAAGTCGAGCTTGCGGGTACGGTCCGCCTCGGCGGCCATCTCCTCGTAGCGGGCGAGTCGAGCCTTGGACTTCGTCTGGCGTCCCTTGGCGTTCATGCGGACCCACTCGAGCTCGTCGCTCAGGCGCTTGGCGAGCTTCTGGTCCTTCTTGCCCTGGACCTTGAGGCGCTCGCCCTTCTTCTCGAGGTAGGTCGAGTAGTTGCCCTCGTACGGGTAGAGGCGTCCGCGGTCGACCTCGCAGATCCACTCCGCGACGTGGTCGAGGAAGTACCGGTCGTGGGTGACGGCGAGGATGGCGCCGGCGTAGGACGACAGGTGCTGCTCGAGCCACAGGACGGACTCGGCGTCGAGGTGGTTGGTGGGCTCGTCGAGGAGCAGGAGGTCCGGCTTCTGGAGCAGGAGCTTGCACAGGGCGACGCGGCGGCGCTCTCCACCTGAGAGCACCTTGACGTCGGCGTCCGGCGGGGGGCAGCGCAGGGCGTCCATCGCCTGCTCGAGCTGGGCGTCGAGGTCCCACGCGTCGGCGTGGTCGAGAGCCTCTTGGAGGTTCCCCATCTCGGCGAGGAGCGTGTCGAAGTCCGCGTCGGGTTCCGCCATGAGCGCGGAGATCTCGTTGAAACGGTCGAGCTGTGCCTTGATCTCGGCGACGCCCTCCTCGACGTTCCCGAGGACGGTCTTGTCCTCGTTGAGCGGCGGTTCCTGGAGGAGGATTCCCACCGTGTACCCGGGCGAGAGCCGGGCCTCGCCGTTCGACGGCTGCTCGAGGCCCGCCATGATCTTCAGGATGGTCGACTTCCCGGCACCGTTGGGGCCGACGACGCCGATCTTCGCGCCGGGGAGGAAGTTCAGTGTGACGTCATCGAGGATGACCTTCTCACCGTGCGCCTTGCGCGTCTTGTACATGGAGTAGATGAACTCAGCCACTGGCTCTCTGTCCGCCTCATGATCGATTGCGCTGGAGCGGGTTCGCCTCGCGCGGGTCAGGGGACCCGTCGCACTGCTCGCCGGCAGCGTGTGCTGGGTGGAGCCGGTGGACGGGATGCTCAACGTCCCAGCCTACGCCGTTCTCACCCCTGGCTGCTCAGCCGACCGGGCAGCCCGTCGCGGCGGGTGCCCGGTCGGTCGTCGCGGAGCCGCTCAGCCGGCGAGGCTCGGCACCCGGGAGTCGCTCTGCGCGACGCCTTCGTCCGTGACGTCGTCCGGCTCGTCCACGCCGCGCTCGGGTGCCGTGACCGCCACGGACCACGGGTCGTCCTGCTGGAGCAGGGAGGACGCGTCGTCGGGTGCGTCCTCGACGAGACCGTGCTCGGGCACGTCTGCTGCGCTCGTGCCGTCGGTACCGGCCGCGAGCGGTCGTGCCTGCACCGTGTGCCGGAACGTGGCCTGACCACGGGAGAGGTCAGGGCCGAGGGCGTCGGCCTCGATGACGAAGGTCGTGCGCGGCCCCTCGGGAGATACCCACTCGTCGCTGGACAGGGAGCCGTGCACGACGACGGGGTCGGACTTGCGGAGCGACTCCGCGACGTTGAGCGCGGTGCTCCTCCACGTCTTGACGGTGAACCACGTGGTGGGGCCGTCGACCCAGCGGTCCTCGGCCCGGTTGTAGTAACGCTTGGTGCTCGCGAGCCGGAAGGTCGTGAAGTCGGTGCCGTTCTCGGACACGAAGTGCTTGGGCTGGGTGCCGACCCAGCCGGCGACGGTGACCTTGGTGTCAGTGCTCATGGGTCCTCCTGAGACTCGGGAGGCGCGGTCGCTTCCCTGGTCCGGTCAGACTCGTCGCTCGTGACGGGCTCCGCGTCGCCCCACGAAGGACCTGTGGATCAGACCTCGGTGACGCGCCCTGTGGCCGACGACTCACGGGCGGAGAGAGCCGACTCCCGGACATCCGTGTGCTCGTCGAGCACTCGCTGTGCCGGAGCGACGAACTCTCGCTCGACGACCGAGCGCAGCGCGCCGAGCGCTGCGTCCCGGACGCCGTCGGCCCGCTGCTCACCGAGCGCCGCACGCAGCCGGGCACCGACCACGAACGACACGACCGCGCCGAGCGCGGCCACGATCGTGAGGATCCCGGTGACCGCCGCCCACGGAGCACCGAGGTCGAGTACCCCGGTCCCCAGCAGGAGAGAGAAGACACCGGCGACCAGCGCGAGGCCGGCGAACACCCACCCGACCGTCCGTGCACGCCGCCCGCCGACGGAGCCGGACGTGTCGATGGGGACCTCGTCGAGCGCAGCGACGATCCTCTGCGAGAGCTCGCCGTGGTCCGGGACTGCCGCGTCGACCGACTGCGCCCAGGTCGGACGCATCGTGTCCGTGATCCTCGTGATCCACCGGCTCCGGATGACACGGACGGCCGACTCCTGCGGTGCGCGGAAACGCGGCGCGTCGGACTCGCGGACACCGCCGAAACGGACGACCCCGCGGACGTCGTCGACGACCGCCGACACCCCGACCGCCACCGCGACACGGTCGACCTCTCCCTGCACGAGCGGCGAGAGGTTCTGCAGGACGGTGGGCCGCACCTCGGCCGCGATCTTCCGGCCCTCACGGTCGAGCTCGTCCGCGAGACGGCTCGCGGCGACGCTGCGCTTGCCGACGGCCTCGCGCAACGTCTCGCGCAGCTCGGCGACCCCTTCCCCCGTCTTCGCGGAGAGCGTCCGGACGTCGACGCCGACAAGACCGTCCTCCTCGAGGAGCCGGGAGACGTCCGCGACGAGCGAGGCACGCCCGCCGGGCGCGATCGTGTCGATCTGGTTGAGCACGACGATCATCGACGCCTCGGACCCCGCGAGGTTGCGCAGGTACCCGGCATGGAGCGCCTCGTCGGCGTACTTCTGCGGGTCGACGACCCAGATGAGGAGATCGACGAGCGGCAGGATGCGGTCGACGATCTCGCGGTGCGCCGGCTCGATCGAGTCGTGGTCGGGCAGGTCGAGGAGGATGAGGCCGTCGAGGCCGAGCTCGGCATCGCCGTCGAGCTCGCTCCCCCGGTTGATGCGACGCTCGGAGTCCACCTCGAGCCAGTCGAGGAGCGCCGTCGCGCTCTGGCTCCACGCGCACGCGGTCACGCGCGCCGTCGTGGGGCGGCGCACGCCGACGTCGGCGAAGTTCAGGCGTGAGATCGCGTTGAACGTGCTCGACTTTCCCGAGCCGGTCCCGCCGGCGAGGGCGACGATCGTGTGGTCGACGCCGAGCGCGAGGCGCTCGTCGGCCCCGGCGAGCACGGAGCGTGCGTGCGCGGCCACCGCGGGGTCCAGCCGGTCGCCGGCGACCTCCAGAGCGTGGCGCAGGTTCGCGACGTGGGCGGTGTAGCGCTCGCCGTCCGAGGTCGTCGACCGGGTGCGCCGCGTGCTGCGATCGCTCGTCTGGTCGGTCTGGGTCACGGGCTGCTCCTGAGGTGGCGGGGTCATGTGAGCTGGGCGAGCTCCGCGAGCCGGACGCTCAGCCCGACGGCCGCGTCGTCCGCCAGCGCGGGCACCGCGAGAGCAGCGACGACGGGTTCGATCTCCCGGTTCACCAGAGTAGCCGCGCGGTCCGCCAGGTCCGTGGTCACGACCGGGACGAGCTCGCGCCCGTCGTTGCCGAGGAGCCGGCCGAGGAGTGCCGCAGCGTCCTCGTTGCCGACGGCGGCCGCGAGCAGGAGGGCCGTGAGACCCCCGCGACCGAAAGCACGCACCGCGGCGGCAGCCTGCTTGGAGGCGGTGTCGTCGAGGGCGTCCACCCGGGCGCGGACCGACGCGACCCAGCCGTCGACGGAGCCGCTCACCGCCTCGTCCGAGTCGGGCGGGCGGATGTGCTCCGCTCCGAGCTCGGGACCGCCCGGGACCGCCTCGAGAGCTGTCCGCAGCGCCTGCTGGGCGTCGTCGACCGCCGAGGTGAGCGCGGCCGTGGCCGCCTCCCCCACCGCAGCGGCGAGGTCGTCGAGCTGCGCCTCGCGGGAGCGGCCGCGTCGTGCCGAGCCGCGGGCGAGACCGGAGCGGGTGATCGCCTTGTCGAGGCGCGCCGGCTGCACGAGGTGCGACCACCGCGACTGCACGGCGCCGACCGCGAGCGCTCCGGACTCGACCGAGCGACGGACGGTCGTGACGACCGGCGGGAGCGCCGTCTCGGCGGCGGTGACCATCCGCCGACCGGCCAGGTACTGGGCGTCGACGTGCGCGACGAGCTCCTCGACCCACGGGGGCAGCGCCACCAGCGAGCCCCGCAGCGTACGGAGGATGACCGTACGGGCACGGTCGGCGCCCCCGAGCGTCCGCAACCACCGCTCGATGGGCGCGACCTCGGTGGCGGGCAGCAATCCCTCGTGCGGACCCGCGTCGGGCACCACGAAGAGCGGGGTGCTGTCCATGTGGTGCTCTCGGAGGCGGTCGAGCAGGTCGCCGCGGACCGTCTTGAGCGACGCTGTGGGGGCGCGGTTGAGGACCATCGCGACCGTCGCGCCACGCTCGACCGCACCGGTGAGCGTGCGCCACGGCAGCGCGTCGCCGTAGCGGGCGGCGGTGGTGACGAAGAGCCAGAGGTCGGCTCCCTCGAGGAGCCGGGCGGCGGTCTGCCGGTTCTCCTCGAGGACGGAGTCGAGGTCGGGTGCGTCCAGCAGTGCGATGCCGCGCGGGACGTTCGTGTTGACGACGGACCGGATCGAGGTGACCAGCGGCGTGCCGGCGACGATCTCGGCGTCCTGCGGGTTGTAGACGACGACGGGCTCGCGCGTGGTGGGTCGGATGACGGACGCCCGCGAGATCTCCTCGCGCAGGAGCGAGTTGAGGAGGGTCGACTTCCCGGCCCCGGTCGAGCCCGCGATGACGACGACCGCAGGTGTGGAGAGCTCCTTGAGGCGCGGGAGGAGGTGGTCGTCGAGCTGGCCGACGAGCCGGGCCTGCTTGGCGCGGGCCTCGTCGGCGCCGTCGACCCCGAGCGGGAACTCGAGCGCCGCGACGTCGCGTCGCAGGTCCGTGACGATGTCGAACACCGTGAAGTGCGGCTCCGCCGCGTCCACACCGTCTGACGTGTGGCGGCCCTGGCTGGTGCTCGGCTGACGCGCTCCGGGGCCGCTGGTGGTAGTCACGGCGTAATTCTCCCGTGGATCGCGGGTGAGGCCAAACGCGCGCGCCGTCGGGGGCCGACGAGAACGCGCGTCGTCAGGCTCTCCGGGCAGGCTCTTTACCAGGTCCGTCGCCGCGTCCAGCCGGGAGCATCGCGGCGGCGATGCCGCTGCGCCAGCCCGGGGCGCTCCCACCGTGCGGTGGGGCGAGGTCGCTCGCGTCGATACCGGAGGTGTGCAGGAGCCAGGAGACGAGGGAGTTCGAGTTCCACATGTCGCCGACGTCGAGCACGTCGCGCCCCCAGGTCAGCGGCGGTACCGTCGCCACGCGTCCGAGCAGGGCGCGGGCGTCGTCGGGAGTGAGCGCGAACCGGGCGGGCGGGCCGACCGCCCAGTCCTTGTCCGGGATGGTTCCGTCCTCCCAGCACCGGACCTCGTAGCGGAAGGACCGGAGCCGGCCGAGCCGCTGAGCACCGACAGGGCCGTTCGCGACCACGCCACGAGAACCGGCGGGCTGCCCCCATGCGGGCGTCATCTCGATCACGTACCGGCCGTCGCCGTCGAACGCCTCGAGCGCGGCGTGGAACAACGGACGGGGGTGGCGGTGCTCGCGCCGGGCGCGGAGCAGCTCCCACCACCTGCTGGTATGGATGACGACGTGCCCACCGGCTCCCACGGGGAGCCACCACAGGTCGACGTGGGGACCTGTCATGGGTGATCCTGCACGGTTCCCACGACGATCGCGTCGGCGTCTGCGACGGCCCGGACCCACAGCGAAGAAGCCACGTCAGAACGCTAGCAGCCCACCGCTCCCGCCCCGAGCACGCGACGAGGGCGCTACCGACGTCGCGCGGAAGTGCCCCCGACAGGATTCGAACCTGCGACCTAGAGATTAGAAGGCTCTTGCTCTATCCACTGAGCTACGGAGGCATCCCCAGATCTTATGCGAGTCGCCCGTGATCGGCGGAATCTTCGCTGCGTGCCCCCGTCGCGGGGTGTGCGCGGGCGCTGTCGAGGCTGGAAGACTGTCCGCATGACGTTGCCGACACCGCCGCCCGCGCCCGCGCCGAACGACCCGACCGTCGTCGAGATCTGGACGGACGGCGCGTGCAAGGGCAACCCGGGACCGGGAGGCTGGGGCGCGTGGCTGCGGTCGGGCGACCGCGAGCGCGAGCTCTTCGGCGGCGAGGAGCTGACGACGAACAACCGGATGGAGCTGACGGCCGTCATCGAAGGCCTGCGCGCCCTCACCCGTCCGTGCGTGGTGAACGTCCACGTCGACTCGACCTACGTCATGAACGGCATGTCCACGTGGATCGCCGGCTGGAAGCGCAACGGGTGGCGCACCGGCGACAAGAAGCCGGTGAAGAACATGGACCTGTGGAAGGCGCTCGACGAGCAGGTCGCGCGTCACACGATCACGTGGACGTGGGTCAAGGGCCACTCGGGGGACATCGGGAACGAGAAGGCCGACGAGCTCGCGAACCGCGGCGTGGACGCGGTGCGCCGGACGGAGTGACGTGCCGGTCGCACGCGACGTCCTCGACCACGCCCGCACGGCTCCGGGTCGGGTGGCGGTCGCGCTCGACGGGGAGGCCGGTGACGTCACCTACGCGCAGCTCGCACGCCGTGTCCTGAGCACGGCGGCGCGCCTCGCGGAGGGCGGGTCGGGTGTCTCCGGCGGGCCGGTCATGCCGGGAGGCGTCGTCGCGATCGTGCCACCGGGGCCCGCGGCGGCCGCCGCCCCGCCGTCTGCGGGCGCACGCTGGTCGCAGACCCTCGTCACGTTCCTCGCGGTCGACCTCGTCGGTGCGGTCCCGCTCGTGTGCGACGCGAGCTGGGGTGACCGGCACCGGGAGGACGTGCTGGCGGGGGTGAGACCGGACCACCGTGTCTTTGTGTCCGCTCCGCCCGCACGGCCCGACCGACCGGTCTCGTCGCTGCCCGGACCGGCACGGGCTCTCCTGGCGTCGTCCCTGGCCGCTCGAGCCCGGCCCGACGATCTCGCGTGGGCCGGGTTCACGTCGGGCAGCACAGGTCGACCGCGGGCCGTCGTCCGGACCCGTGGCTCCTGGACGGGATCGTTCTCGACAGTGAGCGACCTCGCCGGCGTGAGCGCGACGAGCACGGTGCTCGTCCCGGGCGACCTCGCCACGTCGCTCTACTGCTTCGGCGCAGTCCACGCGCTGGCGGCGGGCGCGACCCTCCGACCAGCCGTGGCGCGCCGCGACCTCGGACCCGCGGCCCTCGCGAGCGACGTCCTCCATGTGACGCCGGCACAGCTCGAGATCGTCCTCGACACCCTCGCCCCGTCCGCGCGACGTCGGCACCGCACCGCCCTCGTCGGGGGCGCCGGCCTCCCGGACGCGGTGCGCCGGCGCGCCGAGCGCGCCGACGTGCACGTCGTGCCCTACTACGGCGCGGCAGAGCTCTCCTTCGTGGCCTTCGACCCCGACGGCACCGGTCTGCGCCCGTTCCCAGGCACGGAGATCGAGGTGCGGGTCGACGGCGAAGACTCCCACGGCACCGTCTGGGTGCGCTCGCCGTGGCTCGCGTCCGGGTACCTCGCAGGCGCGGACGGTCCGCTCCGACGGTCCGACGGGTGGGCGACCGTCGGCGACCTCGCCGACCCGCGCGCCGCCGACGGCCCGCTCGTCCTGCGCGGTCGCGGGACGGGGGCGATCACCGTCGGTGCCGCGACGGTCCTGCCCGAGGACGTCGAGGCGGTCCTCGCCGACGCCCCCGGCGTCGCCGATGTGGTCGTGCTCGGCACCCACCATCCGCGGTGGGGCGAGGTCGTCACGGCGGTCGTCGTGGTCGAAGCCCGCGAGGGTGCCGAGACCGCGACGTCCGACGAGGACTCCCGCCTGCTCGAGGAGCTGCAGCACCGGAGCACCGTCGCGCTCTCACCGGCCCAGCGACCACGGCGGTGGTTCGTCGCCGCGTCGCTCCCCCGGACAGGGAGCGCAGACGGGGGCAAGCTCGCCCGCGCGGCAGTCGCCGAGGCGCTGCCGGGCTACCGGCGTCTGCGTGGCCGCGCTCAGGGATAGGCTCGACCGGTGATCGAGATGAAGAGCCCCGAACAGATCGAGAAGATGCGCGAGACCGGCCGTGTCGTCGCCCGCGCGCTCCAGGCGATGCAGGACGCGTCGGCCGTGGGGGTGACCCTCACGGAGATCGACGCCGTCGGTGCGGGTGTCCTCGCGGACGCCGGTGCCACGTCGCCGTTCCTCAACTACCACCCGGACTGGGCGCCCACCCCGTTCCCGGGCTCCATCTGCGCCTCCGTGAACGACGTCATCGTCCACGGCATCCCCACCGACTACGCGCTCGTCGACGGCGACCTCCTGAGCATCGACTTCGGAGCAGTCCTCGACGGCTGGTGCGGCGACGCCGCGCGCAGCTTCATCGTCGGGACCCCTCGACCCGGCGACCAGGAGCTCGTGGACGCGACGAAGGCCGCACTCGACGCCGGCATCGCTGCGGCGCAGCCGGGGAACACGATCGGTGACATCGGCTACGCGGTCAACAGGATCGCCAAGAAGGCACGCCTCGGGAACCTCGAGGACCACGGCGGCCACGGCATCGGGACCGAGATGCACATGGACCCGTTCGTCCCGAACGAGGGCCGCCGCGGCAAGGGGATGAAGCTCACGCCCGGTCTCGTCATCGCGATCGAGCCCATGTTCATCGCCGACGGCCGCAGCGACTACCGGCACGACGACGACGGCTGGACGCTGCGCTCGGCGCGCGGTGCCCGTGCGGCCCACTGGGAGAACACGATCGCGATCACGTCGGACGGTCCGCGGATCCTCACCGCCCTCTAGCCCGTGCTCGGGACCTCTCCGGACGCACCGGTCGTCGTCGCCGCGCGCCGCAGCCACGTCGGGACCGCCGGGCGGGGCCACCGCCACCGTCTCGCCCACGAGCTCGCGGCCCCCGTCCTCGCCGCCGCGATGGACGACGTCCGCGCGCTGCACGTCGACGCCCCGGTCGCCGACGTGGTGCTCGGCAGCTGCACAGGTCCGGGCGGCAACGTCGCCCGGATCTCGGCGCTGGCGGCGGGCCTCGGCGTCGAGGTCCCCGGGGCGACCGTCGACCGTCAGTGCGGCAGCGGGCTCGCAGCCGTGCTGCTCGCGGCGCACACCGTCCGTTCCGGCGAGGCCGACCTCGTGCTCGCGGGCGGCGTCGAGAGCGCCTCCACGTCGACCCGTCGAGCACAGGCCGCCTTCGCGCCCGAGGGCTTTCCCGACCCCAGCATGGGTCCTGCGGCCGACGCGCTCGCCGCCGCCCACGGGGTGAGCCGCGAGCGCCAGGACGCCTACGCTGCCCGGAGCCACGCCCGCGTCCTCGCGGCCCAGGCCACCGGCACCTTCGACGACGAGACGGTGCCGCTCGGAGGTCTGTACCGCGACGAGCACGCTCGCTCTCTCGACCCGAGGCTGCTCGCGCGACTGCGACCCGCGTTCACGCCGGACGGGACGGTCACCGCGGCGTCGTCGAGCCCGATCAGCGACGGTGCGGCGGCGCTCGCACTCGTCCCCGAGCGGCTGCGCGGTCGTGTTCCGGGACTGCGCGTGGTCACCGGAGCCGTCGTCGGGTGCGATCCCGCGCTCCCTGGGTGGGGGCCCGTCCCGGCCGTGCGTGCCGTGCTGGCACGTGCCGACGTCGACCTCGCAGAGGTGGCGGTCGTGGAGATCGTCGAGGCGTTCGCCGCGCAGGTCCTCGCGGTCACCGACGCGCTGGGGCTGGACGTTCTCGGCGACGCTGCCGCGCGTGTCTGCCCCGACGGCGGTGCGATCGGCCTCGGGCACCCATGGGGCGCCAGCGCGGCCGTGAGCGTCGTGCGTCTCTACTCCCGGCTCGTGCGCGGCGGAGCCCCGGCCGGGACGCTCGGCCTCGCGACGGCAGCGGTCGGGGGCGGGATGGGCGTCGCGATGCTCGTCGAGGTCGTGCGCTAGACGACGGCAGGGCGCTACGCGTCGACGGTCTCCCTGACGCCCTCCAGGACGAGCCACCGGTGCGCGGCGACCACCACCCCCAGGACCGCGAGCGCCAGGCTCACGGCGGCGAGGACGTCGGTGACGAAGTGGTAGCCGAGGTACAGCCGGCTCACCGCGACGATCGCGACGACGACGACGCTCGCCAGCGCCCAGAGCCCGAAGAGCCGGCCGCTGTGGTGGCGCGACCAGATGAGGTACCCGCTGACGAGCACCAGGGTCGCGGCACCGATCGTGTGGCCGGACGGGAAGGAGAAGGACGTCTCGACACCGGGCACCGTCATGAGCCCGTCGTCGGGCCTCGGTCGCGCGACGACGGCCTTGATGAGGACGGAGATGACCGTCGACAGGACCATGGCCCCGACGAGGAGGGCAGGATCCCGCCACGTCCTCACCAACCACGCCCAGACGAGACAGCAGAGCGCCACGACGATCGGGAGCACGACCGGCCCGAACGTGTTCGTCACCCACGTGAGCACGGTCGTCACGACGCCCGTGCGGTGAGCGGCGAGCCACTCGAGGACCGGCTGGTCGAGCAGCGCCAGGTCGTCCTGCTCCCGGACGGCCTCGAAGATCCCGAGGAAGGCGCCGACGCCGGCCGCGACGAGGAGCACGCCAGGCGCGACCGCGACGAGCACCGGGGGGAGCCTGAAGCCGAGCACGCGGGCGCGCGGAGATGGCGAGGAGCCCCCAGAAGTCATCGTCCGAGGCTACCTGCGGGCTCCTGCCCCGCAACCACAGGTGCCTCCGTGCGGCGGTGACGGGAGAAAAAACCGTGCATCCCGGACAGCCTCCGTGGTTGGCTGGTGCCACACCGCGGTGACGTCCAGGGCAGCGGAGTCGACACCTCTGCCCACAACCGAACGTCACGAGAGAACACCATGATCGACCTCAGCACCGGATACCTCGACCCCCTCCTCCTCCACCAGATCAGGGTGTCGGAGCTCGAGGAACGCATCGCCGCCGCCCGAGCGGCACGCGAGCGGGCCGACCGCCTCCGTCCAGCACCCCTCCCGCCCGAGCGCCGTCGCACGGCGTTCCGTCGCGACGCATGACGCGCCGCCCAGAGCCCCGTCGGGCCGGCCCACCACGGCCGAGACCGGCGGGGCTCTCGTCATGGACGCCGTAGGCTGTGTGCCGTGGCACGCACCCTGAACAACGACCGGATCGTCTGGATCGACTGCGAGATGACCGGTCTCGACCTGGGCACAGACGCCCTCGTCGAGGTGGCCGCCGTGGTCACCGACTCCGAGCTCAACGTCCTCGGCGACGGCATCGACGTCATCATCCGCCCCCCAGCACTCTCCGTCGTGCAGATGAACGACTTCGTGCGGAACATGCACACGACGTCGGGACTCATCACCGAGCTCGACGACGGCATGACGCTCGCCGAGGCCGAGGAGCAGGTGCTCGCCTACATCCGCGAGTGGGTCCCCGAGCCCGGCAAGGCGCCGCTCGGCGGCAGCTCCGTGGCGACGGACAAGATGTTCCTCGAGAGGGACATGAAGTCGCTCGTGGCGCACCTGCACTACCGGATCGTCGACGTGTCCTCGATCAAAGAGCTGGCCCGCCGCTGGTACCCCCGTGTCTACTTCGCCTCGCCGACGAAGAACGGTGGCCACCGCGCCCTGGCCGACATCCTCGAGAGCGTCGACGAGCTGCGCTACTACCGGTCGACCGTGTTCGTCCCCCAGCCCGGCCCCGACACGAAGACCGCGCGCGCGGCTGCGGCCGTCATCGCCGGGTCGTCGGTGTCCGGGACGCTCTCCGTCCCCGACGGCTACGCCGAGGACGCCCCGGTCTGAGACACCACCGCACGGGGCGTGGCGAGCGTCACGTCCCCTGTTCTGCGAAACGCGTACGAACGCCCCTCAGATCGCATGTACACTTTTCGACGGTTCAGTTCTTCAGAACTGACCGTTGCATGGTGGGTATAGCTCAGCTGGTAGAGCACCTGGTTGTGGTCCAGGGGGTCGCGGGTTCAAGTCCCGTTACTCACCCCATGTAGAGCACCACGAGCAAGGGCCGTCCCGGTACGCCGGGGCGGCCCTTGCTCGTTCAGGTCGCCCGTCGACCACGCTGACGTCGCCGCTCGTGGGACCCTGGACGCATGACTGACCTCCCGTCGTGCCGGCAGTGCCGGACAGGCGAGCATCTCGAGTACTCGAACTACGTCCCTGCCACGATGCGGGCCATCACGAGAGGTCGCACGACCAAGCACGTGCCCCAGCCGCCTGAGGTCGACTGGGTCTGCACGGAGTGCGGGCTGCGGGACGGACGCGCCGTCCCCGTCGACTGGCGGCCGCCGAGCGCCTGACCCGCATCGTCGAGCTCACCGGGCTCTGCGCACCCACAGCACCGGGCCCTGCGCACCCAACGCACCTGGCCGTGCCGACGGTCTCTCCATGGCCTCTCTCAGGGCGACGAGGGTTCCGGCTGCTCGGAGACGGGGCCCGCAAGGCTTCCGACGAGCTCGAGCAGGCGCCCCGCATCCCAGTCGAGGTCCGGGAGCAGCTCGAGCCATGACGGTCGGGCGACGCCCACACCGCCCAGGACGAAGAGCAGGACCATGACGTTCGTCAGGGTGCGCGTCGAGCGGGCCGACGGTCGTCGTGCACCGCGTCGCCCCGGCCGGCGCGCTCGTCCGCGTGCAGGCGTGCGCACGGGCGGTGCGAGCTGCACGGTCCCCCGCTCCTGTCTCCGCGGCGCGGGAGCGACCCGGACCGATCGCGGTCGGCCGGTACCGGCCGGCCGGTGCTATCGCGACGCGCGCGCGACGATCGCGTCGGCGAAGCGTGCCAAGGACTCCGGCGCCTTGCTCATGAACATCGAGGGCTCGGCGAGCTCGAGCTCGAGGAGGATGGGCTCACCATCGTCCCCGGGGAGCATGTCCACGCGGGCATAGAGCAGCGCGTCGCCTGCGGCCCCGACGACGGTGTGTGCTGCCTCGAGCGCACGCTCAGCCAGAGCCAGCTCGGTCTCGCTCGCTTCGACGCTGCGCATGACCTCCTCCTGGTACAGCCCCTGCGTGGGGCGGTGACCTCGAGAGAGCATGGCGTTCTTGCGGATCGCGTGGGAGAACTGGCCGGCGATGAAGACGAGACCCGTCTCCCCCGCGACGTCCACCTGGTTGAGGTAGGGCTGCACCATGACGTGCCGACCGGACCGCAGCAGCTCGCGCGCGTGCAGGATCGCCTCGCCACGCGCCTTCGCGGTGTTCTCCTGGTACCGGGCGGTGTCACGCGAGCCTGCGCTCACGGTCGGCTTGATGACGTAGTCGCCGTGCGCGGGGAGCCGCGTGTGGATCGCCTGAGAGGTCAGGTGGCGGTCCGGGTCGAGCCACAAGGTCCGGACGATGGGGACGCCCATCTCGCCCAACGTCTTGAGGTAGTACTTGTCGGTGTTCCAGGCGATGACCTCGGCGTCGTTCGCGAGCCGCGGCACGCTCCGCGCCCAGGCGATGAACTCGTCCTGCCGCGAGGAGTAGTCCCAGGTGGAGCGGACGACGACGAGGTCGAAGGAGTCCCAGTCGACCTCCGTGTCGTCCCACACGGCCGCGACGGCGTCGACGCCGCGTTCCGCCAGCGCTCCGATGAGAGGCATGTCGTCCGGGTCGAGGTCCGGGAGGATGGAGCAGGTCGCGAGAGCTACACGAGTTGTCGGCACACACAAAGGATAGCGATTGCGACGGACACCGCAGCCGTGGGGCCTCGTCGGGGGCCCAGAGCGGGTGAACTCCACGCGACCGCGGGTGAATGTTCCCTCTCCGCCGCGGGCGCGGGCGCAGTACTCGCGGGCCACACCTAGGCTGTCGCCGACAGTATCTAGTGCAGGGGACGGATCTACATGGCGTCACAGGACCACGTGCTGGTCGTCGACGACAACCACGACATCTGTGATCTCGTGGCCCTCAAGCTCGGCAACTCGGGCTTCGCCGTGACGCAGGCGTTCGACGGAGCCGCCGCGCTGGAAGCGGCTCGGACCGGTGCGTTCGACCTCATCATCCTCGACGTCATGATGCCGGGCATGTCCGGCCTCGACGTGCTCCGCGCGCTGCGGGACGAGCCGACGACGAGCGCCACGCCTGTGCTCATGCTCACGGCGAAGACCCAGGAACGCGACATCGAGGCCGGTTTCGCGGCCGGTGCCGACGACTACATCACCAAGCCGTTCAGTCCTCGAGAGCTCCTCATCCGCGTTCGGGTCATCCTGCGCCGCGGACAGCAATGACGGTGGTCACCCTCAGCTGGACCGTGCTCGTGTGGACGCTCGTCGCCGCGAGCGTGGCGTGCGCCGCCAGCCTCGCCGCGATCGTCGTGCTGCGGTCGGCGCGCGCGTGGCGCACCCGCCGGCTGGAGATCGCCCGGTCACGCGTGCGGCCCGCCGTCCTGGGCGTGCTGGCGGCAGAGGAGGACGAGCTTGCGGAGGCGGTCGAGCAGCTGCGTCAGCTCCCAGAAGAGCACTGGCCTGCCGCCGAGCGATACGTGCTCCAGACTCTCAGTGAGGTCCGGGGCGGCTCGCGCGACGCGCTGGTCCGCCTCCTCGTCGATCGAGGAACGATGAGCGCCGCCATGCGCGAGTCCCGAGGGCGGAGCGCGATCCGCCGCGCACGAGCAGCGGAGGTCTTGGGCCTGCTCGCGCGACCGGACGCACGCAGACGACTGATCCAGCTGACCGCCGACCCCTCACGCGACGTGCGGATCGTCGCCGTCCGAGCGCTCGGGAGCCTCGAGGACCCGGCGCTCACGTCGACCATCCTCGCCACCCTGTCCGCGGATCGGAGCGTGCCGGCGAGCGTGGTTGGCACAGCACTCCTCCGGGCTCGCGACGCCGACACCGACGCCCTCCGCGACGGCCTCGGCTCCACTTCCGACTCCGTGCGGGCGACGTCGGCCGCTGTCGTGGGCCACCTGCTCGTCACAGAGCTTGCCGCCCCCATCTCCGCCCTGCTCGAGCACGACCCGTCCGCAGTCGTCCGATCGGCTGCCGGACGTTCTCTGGACCGGTTCGGTCGCGGCGACACGACAGACAGCGAGGTGTACGGATGAGCGAGACCATCGTCGACGCGATGCGGGACGCGCTGCTCGTGTTCTTCTCCGTGACCGGGGCTCCGCTCCTCGCGTACTTCCTCCTCATCAACACCTCCTACCTCGTCCTCATCCTGCTGGCCAGCGTGAACTTCACGAGACACCTGCGGCGGACGCCCTTCGCCGGCACCGACTCGGTGGCGAGCTCGGCGCTCACACCGGGAGTCTCGGTCATCCTGCCCGCGTACAACGAGGAGATGGTCATCCTCGACTCCGTACGCTCGGTCCTCGACCTACGACACCCGGACCACGAGGCGGTCGTGGTGAACGACGGCAGCAAGGACTCGACCCTCGAGCTGCTCGTCGCGGCATACGACCTCGTCCCCGACACGCGGCAGATCACCGAGCAGATCCCGGCTCGCGGGCGCATCCGCGGGGTCTGGGTGCCCTCGAACCCGGCGATCCCTCTCATCGTGGTCGACACGGAGAACTCCGGCCGCTCGGACAGTCTCAACGCGGGCGTCAACGCTGCGACGCGAGACCTCATCGTCATGCTCGACGCCGACTCGCTCATGGACCCCGACGCGCTGCTCGTCGTCTCGCAGCCGTTCGCGGACGACCCAGAGGGCACCGTGGCGACAGGCGGTGTCATCCGCGCAGCGAACGGGTGCCAGGTGGTCGGGGGCCGCGTGGTCGACGTGCGCATGCCACGACAGATGGTCGCCCGGATCCAGGTGGTCGAGTACCTGCGGTCGTTCCTCCTCGGGCGGACAGGGTGGTCGCAGGCGAACGCCCTCATCCTCATCTCGGGTGCGTTCGGCATGTTCCGGCGCGACGTGCTCGTCGAGGTCGGCGGGTTGGACGCGGACTGCATCGGTGAGGACTTCGAGCTCGTCATGCGCATCCACCGGCACATGAAGGACGCGGGTCGCGACTACCGCGTCGTCTTCGTGGCCGAGCCCGTGAGCTGGACCGAGGTGCCGTCCACGCTGGCCGTCCTCGGCCGTCAGCGGCGCCGCTGGCACCGCGGGCTCTGGGAGGTCCTGTGGTCCTACCGCGCGATGACCTTCAACCCGCGCTACGGCCGGGTCGGCATGGTCGCCCTGCCGTACTACTGGCTGTTCGAGCTCTTCGCGCCGCTCATCGAGCTCGTGGGACTCGTCGTCGTCCCGCTCGGCCTCGCTCTCGGCGTCGTCGACCTGCGCTACGCCGTCGCTCTGCTGCTCGTGACCTACGTCTACGGCTTCTTCGTCACGTGCGCGGCGCTGCTCGTCGAGGAGATCTCTTTCCACCGGTACTCCCGCTGGAGCGACCTCCTGCGCATCCTCGGCGCTGCGTTCGCCGAGAACGTCGGCTACCGCCAGCTCACGGCCGTGTGGCGGCTGCAGGGCTGGTGGGCCGCGCTGCGGAACAAGAAGGCCGTGTGGGGCACGATGACACGCACCGGCTTCGGCAGCAGCTGAACCGGACCGACGCGGTGGCCGGTCCGACGCGGTGGCAACGACACGGACCTGCTCCGTGCCACGACCGCCGGCTCGGACGTGACACAAGAGGAGGCCCGGAACCAGAGCGGTTCCGGGCCTCGTTCCTCTCCCCCATCGGGGACCTGCCGTGGTGCGCCATCCTGGACTCGAACCAGGAACCCGCTGATTAAGAGTCAGCTGCTCTGCCAATTGAGCTAATGGCGCGCGATGAAAAACACTACCAGCACCGGCAGACAGCCAGCGCCACCCCGGATGTCTGCTCCGTCACAGGCCTGAGCGGACATGACATCGCCCCTGCCGGAGGACCGGTCAAGGGCTTCGTCAGTGCGCCATCCTGGACTCGAACCAGGAACCCGCTGATTAAGAGTCAGCTGCTCTGCCAATTGAGCTAATGGCGCGCGGTTGGGAACCCTACCAGCAGCGAGCCAGAGGGTGCCAATCAGCAGCGCGTGCGGACCAGCAGGGCATGTCGATCAGACGGGCGCCGATCGGACGAGCCACCGCAGCGGGGACGCTACTCGCCGCGCTCCCGCTCGAGGATGTCGGCGGAGCGCGGTCCCTGCGGGCTCGCGAGGTCCGCCATGAGCGCCAGGGGGATGCGCTCGTCTAGGAGTCGCGCGAGGAGGGCGCTCACGTCCGGGAGGTCATGGAGGTCGAGCGGCTCGAGCTCAGCGGCTCGGTGCGAGCTGCGGGTCTTCACAGTCGACATGTTCTCCCCATTCCGTGCGACGAACGATCTGCTCATATCAACACCCTTCCCACCGGGCGGCAATGGTGAGAACTCCCCATGCACCGTCTCACGCGTAGGCTTGCGGCGCAGTCCGACGACGAGGAGAACCATGTCCATCCGCTTGTCCCCTGGGCAGACCGCCCCTGACTTCACCCTCGAGACCGCCGACGGTGGCACCGTCTCTCTCGCGGACCTCCGCGGGCAGCGCACCATCGTCTACTTCTACCCGGCGGCTGCGACCCCGGGGTGCACGACGCAGGCGTGCGACTTCCGCGACAACCTCGCGTCGCTCCAGGCCGCCGGGTACGCGGTGGTCGGCATCTCCCCCGACCCGGTCTCCAAGCTCGTCGCCTTCGCGGAGTCGGAGCACCTGACGTTCCCGCTCGCGTCCGACCCCGACAAGGTCGTCGCGACCACGTACGGAGCGTTCGGCGAGAAGAAGCTCTACGGGAAGACCGTCGTCGGGATCATCCGGTCCACCTTCGTCGTCTCCGAGGACGGCACACTCGAGGTGGCCCAGTACAACGTCAAGGCGACGGGCCACGTGGCGAAGCTGCGCCGCGACCTCGGCGTGGACGCCGCCTGAGACCACCTAGACTCGTCCCCGAGCGCGAGTGGCGTAATTGGCAGCCGCGCCAGGTTTAGGTCCTGGTGTCTTCGGACGTGGGGGTTCGAGTCCCCCCTCGCGCACCGCTCCGCCGTCGCGCACCGCTCCACCGTCGCGCACCGCTCCACCGTCGCGCACCGCTCCACCGTCGCGCACCGCTCCACCGTCGCGCACCGCTCCGCCGTCGCCCGGCGGATCCCGACGCCCTGAGAAGGACCATGCCTGAGAACCCCTCCACCGCCTCCGTCAGCGCCGAGGCGACCGCTCCCTCGAGCGCCGAGGCGACCGCGCGGGCGGACGCCGTCGCCGCGGACGGCAGGTTCTGGGCGACGACCGTCTCGTTCGCCCAGCGCAGCGGACGCCTCAAGGACCGGCAGGTCCGCACGTGGGACGCCCTCTCGCCGACGTTCGTCGTCGATCCGCCTCGAGGGGCGTCGCGCGCCTCGGTCGACGCGGACTTCGTGCTCGACGCCGCCAGGCTCTTCGGTCGTGACGCGCCGCTCGTCGTCGAGGTGGGCTCCGGACAGGGCGAGGCGCTCGCCCATGCCGCAGAGGCCCACCCCGAGCGGAACTTCCTCGGCCTCGAGGTGTACCGGCCGGGGGTGGTGCAGACGTTGCAGCGGATCCGGTCCCGGGGCCTGACGAACATCCGCCTCATGGAGGCGGACGCGGTCGACGCCCTGGCGACGATGCTCCCGGCGGGATCGGTCGACGAGCTGTGGGTCTTCTTCCCGGACCCGTGGCACAAGCAACGCCATCACAAGCGGCGGCTCGTCTCCGAGGACTTCGTCGCGTTGGCCGCGCGGGTCCTGCGCCCGGGCGGCACGTGGCGCCTGGCGACGGACTGGGCCGAGTACGCCGACCAGATGCGGGCCGTCATCGGTCCGGACCCGGCCTTCGAGTCCGAGCTGTTCGCTCCGCGCTTCGACGGTCGCGTGCTCACGAGCTTCGAGCGCAAGGGCCTCGCGAAGCACCGAGAGATCGCCGACCTGACATGCGTGCGGACGACGAAGGGCCCGGCCGCAGCCGGACCCTCGACGCCTCTGGTGGCCTCGGTCTGCTGAGACCGGCGAGGCCACGATCCTGGTGTGCTGTGCCTACTGCGTCTCGGTGGCGGTCTGCGCGGCGATCTGCTGGCGGACGTCGTCCATGTCGAGGTTCTTCACGCCCTCGACCACCTGCGCGAGAGCGGGTGCGGGGAGCGCCCCGGGCTGCGAGAAGACGAGGATGCCCTCGCGGAACGCCATGAGCGTCGGGATCGAGGTGATGTTCGCCGCCGCCGCGATGGCCGTCTCGGCCTCGGTGTCGATCTTCGCGTGGACCACCTCAGGGTTGGCGTCCGAGGACGCCTCGAAGACCGGCGCGAACTGACGGCACGGGCCGCACCAGGCCGCCCAGAAGTCCACGAGGACGATGTCGTTGTCCTTGATGGTCTGCTCGAACGTCGATTCGGTGAGCGCCTGCGTGGGCATGGGGTTCCCTTCGTGTGCCGGATGGATTCATCCGTATGACAACGATCGGTGCCGTCCTATTCCCGGACGGCACCGATCGTCAGGTCGTCAGCCCGCGAACGGGAGCACGAGCACCGAGTCGCCGCCGAGACCGAGGGTGCTCGGCGAGGAACCGATCGCGCTCCACACCTCCACGCGCACGGTGCCGCCGTGGAGGTCTCCGAAGGAACCGGTCGACGACGCGAGACCGTGCGCCTGCGTGTACCGCTCGTATCCCACGACCGGGTCGGTCGCGGCATAGCGATAGGTCTCCACGCGCTCCCAGGTGCCGTCGCCGGTGAGGTCGACAGACAGGCGGAGCTGGACGGCGTTGGCGACGTTCGCCCCCGAGTCCACGGCGAGATCGAATGCGGTCGTCCCACCGCCGTAGGCACCGTCGAGGCCGCTCGCCTCGAAGGTCACCGGCGCGTGAGGCGTCTGGTCGTGGTTCCCGTGAGCAGGAGCCACCTCGACCGTGCCGGGGCCTCCGGCACCGACGGTGAGCTCACCGTCAGCGGCGAGGTACAGCGTCCCGTCGAAGCCGTCGGTCGGTGGGTCCGTGGGCTCCTCCGTCGGCGGGTCCGTCGGCTCCTCCGTCGGCGGGTCCGTCGGCTCCTCGGTGGGCGGGTCCGTCGGGTCCGGACCCGGGTCGGTCCCCACCGCGGCACCGCCGCTCCACGTGTGCGCGCCAGACGTGGCGGTCGTGCCGGGGTCCACCTCGAGCACGGTGCCGTCGGAGAACGTCACCACGAGCGGGGCGGTGCTCGTGTTCGCCGCCACGTAGGTGCGAGCACCGTCCTTGACGAAGACCGACGAGAGCACGTGGTCACCGGTCACCGTGGGATCCACGTTCCCGAGGGCCGCGAGGTTCGCGATCCAGTGATAGGTGTGCGCCCTCGACTCACCTTCTTCGACCGGATAGCCCGCGCCGGCCTGCAGCTTCGCCAGCGCCGCCTCGCCGTCCCCGAGGGCCAGGAAGCCCCAGAGGATGTCCTGCCACACGTCGGGCTCCCCGCCGTTGGCGACGACCTCGGCGTAGTTCTCCAGCACGTAGTCCGGGCGTGTCCCCAGGTAGAGGTGGTTGCCCGTGAGCGGGAGCATGTTGATGCCCTGGATCATCTCCGGAGCCGCGCTGAACCACGTCGAGTACGAGCCTCCGTCCCCCCAGACCATGCCGACGGTCGTGTGCGGGAAGTCCTCCGGGAAGGCCTCTCCCGACTCGTTGAACCAGTAGGCATGGATCGCGGACGCCTGTGTGGTCCACAGGTACACGCCCGCGTCCCGCACCTCGTCGTTCCCGGTCGCGTCGCCCCACTGGATGAGCGCGCCGGCGAAGTTCTGCCCTTCAGAGCTCGACTCCTGGTTGTTGCCTGCCCAGAACGCGCCGTGGCCGGACGCCCAGTCGTGACCCGCATAGATGTCGAAGTCCCGCAGGTACGGGAACATCGTGTCCGACCGGTCGTAGCCGTTGGCGTCGCGGATGAGCAGGTCGACCATCGCGCCGTACTGGCCCTCCGACGCCCACTCGGGGTCGAACTTGGCGAGCGTCGCTGCGGCGGCGATGTAGTACCCGTAGTGGAAGTGGTGGTCGTTGAGCTCGGTGTCCGAGCCGTAGGAGCCCGGGTAGCCGACGAGCGTGCCCCACGTCTCGTTGTAGGCGAAGAGCTGCTCGTTCTCGCCCTCGCTCACGCTGAGCCAGTCCGTGAGGACGTCTCGCATCTGCGTGAGGGCGGTGTCGCGGACGTCGGTGCGGCCGACCTGGTCGGCGATCTCGGCGATCCGCGCTGCGCGCCCGAGCCCCTTGCCCGTCCAGTACGTGTCGTCGTTGAGGATGAGGACCGGGTTGCTGGCCACCTCGTCGAGGTAGGCGTTCAGCTGGTCGAGGCCGGCACCGCTGCCGGTCGCGACCGCGGGGACCTCGGGCAGGACGCCGGTGAACGTCGTCACCGTCGTGAACGACGATGCGCCGAGCAGCACCGGCATCGGGCCGCGCGGCGAGACGTACCTGTCCTCGGAGAGGGACGTGCCCGCGAGGTTCGTGGCCTGGTGCGGGTAGAGCGCCACGACGGTGCCCTCCTGGCCCTCGTAGACGGCCTCCGTGTCATACCCGTAGGTGACGGTGACGTCGGAGCTGTCCTCGTCGTAGGAGTAGTCCACGGTGGTCCCGACGACCTCGGCGTACGCGCTCTCGCCGAAGGACTCGGCGTGATCGAGCCGGGTCGCGTCGGTGTCGTCCGGCGAGGTGGGCAGGACCGCGACGGAGAAGTAGTCCTCCCCGGCGAGGGTGCTGCGGATCGACCCGCCCGAGACGGTCCAGTCGGCGCTCGGCGGTGCGTAGGCGACGTAGTCGTGGCCGTTGACCGTGAACCCGACCTGCGGGCCTTCGTCGAGCCATACGTCCGGTGCCGCTGCCGCTGTGAGGAGCGCGTCGCCGCCTGTCGCACGGAAGGACGTGATGGGCAGCCCGTGACCGATGGTGGCCTCGAGGGTGCGCGTCCCGTCCGACCATGACGGTGTGACCGTCCAGTCGGACCAGTCCGCGACCTTGACGACGCCGGCGTCCAGGCCGGCCACGCCCGCGACGAGGTCCTCCGCGTACATGTAGTGGAACTCCCCCACACCGCCGGCGGCGCCGGAGATGGTCGGTGTCGTCGTGTACGAGATTCCGAGGCCGTCGGCCCCGGGCAGGTACGACGCCGGGTGCGCGTGCAGCGGCTCGCTGTACTGGCAGTTGAACTTCTTGAACACGAGGGACGACCACCAGTCGTTCGTGGGGATCGGTCCCTGCGGGGCGTCCTCGGTGAGGAACTGTCGCGGGTTCGTCGCGATGTCCCCGCAGCCTTGCGGCAGCGGGCCGACCGCGTCCGTCGTGTAGCTGCCCGCCCCGAGCGGCGTGACGTCCGCGGCCGAGGCCGGGCTCGCGGCCGTGAGCGCGAGGCCGCACGAGAGGAGCACCGCGAGAGCCTTCGCGGGAAGAGCCGGACGCCGTCGTCCGGAATGAGCAGTATCGTTCGTTTGGTGTAAATCGTGGTCATGACGTGCAGTGATACGCATACCGGTCTCCTTTGACCAGTCAGTGTGCGGGAAGGGACGTCGTCGTCCCCTACTGCGCCCTACCCCTGTGAGAGCGCTCCCAACGCCGTGACCTTACGCCGCGATTACCTCGCTCGTCCACCGCAACGAGCGACGGCGCCCACCCACGACTCATCTCACACCGGCTCACGAGCGCGCCCTGTGGCACCATCCGCGCAGGTCGGGATACAACAGAGGAGTGACCGACACCGCAGACTTCCCCCCGCGAGACTTCAACCGCGACGACTCTCAGCCCGCAGGATGGATGAGCGACGAGGAGATGGCGGTGGCACGCCGCCAGATGCCTGTCGTCTACGTCGACGCCGTACCCGTGCGCGTCGACGACTCCGGCGACGTCGTGAGCGTCGGCCTCCTCCTGCGCGCGTCGCGCGAAGGCGTCATGAGCCGCGCCCTCGTCTCCGGCCGCGTCATGTACCACGAGCGCGTCCGCGACGCCCTCCAGCGCCACATCGAGAAGGACCTCGGGCCGGTCGCCCTCCCGCAGATCCCTCCGTCGCCCCAGCCGTTCACGGTCGCGGAGTACTTCCCTACCCCCGGGATCACGCCGTACTACGACGCCCGGCAGCACGCGGTCTCGCTCGCGTACGTGGTGCCGGTCCGCGGCGACTGCCGCCCTCAGCAGGACGCGCTCGACCTCGCCTGGCTCACACCCGAGCAGGCGTGCAGCGAAGGGGTGCAGGCCGAGATGTACGGAGGCCACGGTGTCCTGCTGCGCCAGGCGATGGCCCACGTGGGGCGTCTCGGCTGACCGTCCCGTGGCCCCGGGCTGCGGCGCGACTCAGAGCTCGAGACGCGGCCAGTCGTGCAGGTCGTCCTGCATCCGACGGTCGTGCGTGGCCACGACGACGGCCGCTGGCGTGACCCGCAGCGCCTGGGTCAGGTCGTCGACGAGGTCGATCGAGAGATGGTTCGTCGGCTCGTCGAGGAACAGCACGTGGGGTGCAGCGAGGAGCGCGCACGCCAGGTCGAGCCGGCGACGCTGACCCACCGACAGCTCCTTGACCGGCCGGTCGAGATCCTCCTCGGAGAGGATGCCGAGGAACGCCACCGGGACGAGGTGCTCCGGGTCGAGCTCACCGCGCTCGAGGAGCCGGAGGGCGAGCGTCGCGTACTCGTCGAAGCCGGACGCGGCCGCCTCCGGGCGGACCGACCCCTCCTGGTCGACGACGCCCAGCCGCGCGTCCGGCAGGACCGCTCGGTAGCCGCGGTCGAGGTCCACGGTACCGGCGAGGGCAGCGAGCAGCGTCGACTTGCCCGCTCCGTTCACCCCGGTGACGAGCAGCCGACCCGACGGCGGCACCATGATCCGCGCGCCCGGGAGGTCGACACGGGCTCGGCCTCCGTCGCCGTCGACGCGCGGGTTGCGGACGTCGACGACAGGCGCGCCGGGGTCCCAGCCGGGCTGCATGGCCGGCAGGTCCGGGAAGTGGAGGACCGGCGGCGGCGGGGGGACGTCGACCGCCTCGGCCTTGAGCTTCTCCACGAGGCGGTCCGCCGCCTTGACGTGCGTGCGCGCCCGCGTACCCCGCCGGTGCTTCTGTGAGCCCTTCGGTGGACGCCACTCGTCCGACAGCCCCTCGTACGTGAGGTCGAGGCGGCGCGCGAGCTGCTCCGCGCGCTGGGTCTCGGCCCGGAACCGCTGCCGCCACCGGTGCAGCGCCTGGTTCTTGGCGAACCGGTAGGAGACGTAGCCGGGCTGACCGTAGAGGACCGGGCGCCCGTCGACCGACGGGTCGAGGTCGAGGATCGCCGTCGCCACGTCGTCGAGCAGCTGACGGTCGTGCGTGACGATGACGACCGCCCCGCCCCATGCGCGCAGCTCGCGCGTGAGGAAGTCGATACCGGCCCGGTCGAGGTGGTTCGTCGGCTCGTCGAGCAGGAGGATGTCCGCGCGCTCGGCCAGCCGGCACGCCAGACGGACGCGGAACCTCTCGCCGACGGAGAGCGTCTCGAGCGACCGCTCTGCGTCCCGGCAGGCACCCAGGCGGGAGAGCGCGACCCCGACCCGACGGTCGGCGTCCCACGCGGCGAGGTGCTCGGTGCGCGCGAGGATCGAGGCGAACTCGGCGAGCGACCCGGTCCCGTGGTCGAACGCCGCAGCCGCCTCCTCGAGGTCGGCGGCGGCCCGACGCACCTCGGCCAGCGACTCGTGCACGAGGTCGCCGACCGTCTGCCCCGGTCCTACGACGAGCTCCTGCGCGACGACGGAGCGCGTCCCCACCGCGCGGACGGAACCGCTGCGCGGCACGAGCTCGTCGGAGAGGAGGCGCAGCAGCGTCGTCTTGCCGGACCCGTTCTCCCCCACGATCGCGAGCCGTTGACCGGCGGACACGCGCAGCGTGACGTCGGAGATCACCGGTCGGTCCGGGTAGCCGAAGGACAGGTGGTCGGTGGTCAGATGCACCCCGCCACGATACGCGCGGTACCGTCGGGAGGTGCTGACGCCCCGCTGGAGAACCGCTCTCGTCGACGCCGCGTGCGTCCTCGTCTTCGCCGCCGTCGGACGCTCGTCCCACGCCGAGCAGACGACGGTCCTCGGGCTCCTCACGACGGCGTGGCCGTTCCTCGTCGGGCTCGTCCTCGCGACGGTCCTCGCCGGCGTGCTCGCCGACCGGTGGCCTCGGTCGGGCGACCGGCGGGACCCGCTGGCGATCCTGCCGTGGGCCTGGACCGTCCCCGTCGTCACCTGGGCGGTCGCGATGGGTCTGCGGGTCGTGTCCGGTCAGGGTGTGAGCGGCGCGTTCCCGCTCGTGGCGCTCGGCTTCCTCGTCCTGGCGCTCCTCGGCTGGCGTGCCGTCGCCGGGGCGGTACGAGGTGCGGTCAGTCGCCGAGGACTGCGGCGATCCTCGGAGCGAGCGCCCGGAACGCCTGGCCGCGGTGGCTGATCGCGTTCTTCTCCGCCGGTGAGAGCTCGGCGCACGAGCGCGTCTCGCCGTCCGGGCGCAGGATCGGGTCGTAGCCGAAGCCACCGGAGCCGCGGGGCGCGGTGAGCAGCGTCCCCACGAGGGCACCGAGCTCCACGGTCTCGTCGCCCTCGGGGGTGACGAGCGCGGCCGCACACACGAAGCGTGCGCCGCGGTGCTCCTCGCGGACGTCCGTGAGCTGCGCGAGGAGGAGGTCGAGGTTGGCGCGGTCGTCGCCGTGACGGCCCGACCACCGCGCCGAGAAGATGCCCGGAGCGCCGCCGAGCACGTCGACAGCCAGGCCCGAGTCGTCCGCGACGGCCGGCAGTCCCGTCGCGCGGGCGAGAGCCCGTGCCTTGAGCAGCGCGTTCTCCGCGAACGTCAGCCCGTCCTCGACCGGGGGCTCGAGGTCGAACGCACCTGCTCCCACGACGTCTTCGGGGACGAGACCGGGCACGGCACCGCTCGCGACGAGGATCGCGCGGAGCTCTCCCACCTTGTGCTCGTTGTGTGTCGCGAGGACGAGCCGGGCGCCGGCGTGTCCAGGACGGGTGTGCGCGTCAGCCACGGTCTCTCCTCGTGTCAATCGGTCGGCAGCGGCTGGTCCGGTCTGCTGGTCGGCTGCCGTCACAGGACGTAGACCGCGCCGCGCACGGCCAGGTCGACCGGCCCCGTGTACACGCCGCGAGCTTCCGCGACCGACACCTCGGGGTCGTTCCACGCCGGGACGTGCGTGAGCAGCATCCGCCGAGCACCGGCCTCCTGCGCGACGAGCCCCGCCCGGCGGCCGGTGAGGTGGATGCCCCGCACCGCGTCACGCCCCTCGACGAAGGCCGCCTCCGCGAGGAAGAGGTCCACCCCGGCCGCGAGCCCGACGAGAGCCGGGCAGCTGTCCGTGTCGCCCGTGTAGGCCAGAGTGACGCGCTCCCCGGGCGTCGAGCTGCTGGGTCCCGTCACCCGGAACCCGTAGGCCTGCACGGGGTGCTCGACGAGGAAGGGCTCGATCTCGATCGGTCCCACGCGCACCGTCCGGCCCTGCTCCCAGGCGAGGAACGCCAGCTGCCCGGTCATCTGCTCGTCCGCCGGCAGACCGTACGCCTCGGCGACGCGCGACTCGATGTCGGACGGCCCGTGGACGGGCGTCGGTGGGAGCGCAGGGTCGCGGACAGCGCCACGGACGGGGTGGTACCGGCGGTAGACGTAGTACCCGCAGAGGTCTGCGAAGTGGTCGGGGTGGGTGTGGGAGATCGCGACCGCGTCGACGTCGAAGGGGTCGACGACCTCCTGGAGCGCCCCGAGCGCCCCGCTGCCGAGGTCGAGGACGACCGACCAGGTGCGACCCGCGTCGTCGTCGGCCTGCACGAGGTAGCACGACGCCGGCGAGGAGGGCGACGGGAAGGAGCCTGCCATCCCGACGATCGTCAGCCTCATGCGACCGGCTCCACCATGAGGACCTCAGGACCGAGGAAGCGGCGCGCCAGCCCGGAGAACGTCGCGGTGTCGCCCGTCGACTGGAAGCGGTGCTCCGGAGGACCGGTCGTCAGGCCCCGCTCGAGGTCGTGGGCGACGAGGGTCCGGTAGACGTCCTTCGCGGTCTCCTCAGCGCTGGAGACGAGCGTCACGGCATCCCCCATGACGTACGAGATCGCACCCGTGAGGAGCGGGTAGTGGGTGCACCCGAGGATGAGGGTGTCCACCCCCGCGTCGCGCACCGGGTCGAGGTAGGAGTGCGCGACCTCGATCACCTGCGGCCCGGCCGTCACCCCGGCCTCGACGAGCTCGACGAACGCGGGGCACGCCATGGGCGTCACGTGCACGCCGGGAGCGACCGCGAGGGCGTCCTCGTAGGCGCGCGACTCGATCGTCGCGCGTGTCCCGATGACTCCGACGCGTCCCGTCCTCGTCGCGGCGACCGCGCGCCGGGCTGCAGGGAGGATGACCTCGACGACAGGGATCCCGTGCCGGACCGTGTACCGCTCCCGGGCGTCGCGCAGGACCGCGGCCGACGCGCTGTTGCACGCGATGACGAGCATCTTGACCCCCTCGTCGACGAGGGAGTCCATGACGTCGAGCGCGAGGGACCGGACCGTGGCCAGCGGCTTGGGTCCGTACGGGGAGTTGATGGTGTCCCCGATGTAGTGGATCGACTCGTTGGGCAGCTGGTCGAGGATCGACCGCGCGACGGTCAGTCCCCCCACGCCGGAGTCGAAGATGCCGATCGGAGCGTCATTCACCCCCAGAGACTATCGCCGGGGGCCGCTGCAACATAAAAAGCGCCGGCCCGCACGGTGTCCGTGCGGGCCGACGCCCAGCATGTGTGCCTCCTGCGTGATCTCAGCCCGAGAGGTTCGTCATCGGGCCGACCGACCAGCCGGAGGGCGGGTCAGACTCTCGACTTGCCGCGGCCGATGAACCCGAGGATCAGGCTCACGACGAGGACGATGATGCCGATCCAGATGAGGAACTTCGCGGCCTCGACGGCGACGCCGAAGACGAGGAGGACAACTCCGACGATCAGGATGAGCAGCCATGACGGCATTGGGGATCCTCTTCTCAGTCGTTCCCCGGTGCGGAATGTCCGCGGTGGGGCGATGAACTTCATCCTGGCAGCACCTTGACAAGTGCGCATCTTGAAGGACCGATTTGCCCCGAGACTCGTCTCTCGTCAGCGGCGTCGCTTGCTCGCGCGGTAGTCACGCAGCAGGCAGTCCGTGAGCGACTCCTGGAGATAGCCCGCGAGGAGGAAGACGGAACCGAGGAAGATCCGCGGCCCGGACGTCTCGGCGGTGTCGTCGCCAGGCATGCGCCCGCCGCCGGAGAGCAGGTCGTCGACGAGGTCGTCGTCCGCGTCGAGCTCGTCGCCAGCAGTCCCACGGGGTTCCGGAGACCTGTCGTCCTCCCACGTCGCGGTGACCGCGTCGTAGAGGTCCTGCGAGTCGTCGTCGGTCCGCAGGTCGAGGCGCTCGCCGATGACGAGGCGGATGTCCGCGAGGGCACCGGCGATCGCCTCGGCCTCCTCGTGGAGCACGACGAACTCGAGCTGGCGCGCCTCGTCCGACGACGGGGCGGCCTCGAGCAGGAGCTGCGCGAAGAGGAGGAGCCGCTCGACCTTGTGCTGGCGCAGGTCGTCGTCGGTGAACCGCCGGAACTCCCGGGCGATCTCGGAGTCGCTCGACGCATCGGGCAGGAGACGGCGGACCGCCGGGTCCGTCGGGGGTCGCACGGTCTCGTCGTCGAGGCCGCCGAGGAGCTCGCGCAGACCGTCGGGCGACTCGCTCGTCGCGCCCTCGTCAGGCGTCTGGTCGTCCTCCTCGACCTCGCCGAAGATGCCCTCCTCGCCGCCGAGCAGCTCGACGACGTCACCCGTCACCTGCGCGAGGACGAGCCGCTCGGGGGTGGAGAGGCCCGCGACGTACACGCGGTCCTCGTCGTCGCTCGTCTCAAAAGGCCGGACCACTAGTCCCCGCTCCGCTGCATCGTCGCCCACAGCCCGTAGGAGTGCATCGCGCGCACGTCCATCTCGACCTTCTCCCGACCACCGGTGGAGACGACCGCGTGGCCGTCCTCGTGCACCTGGAGCATGAGCCGGTGAGCCTTGCGCTCGGAATACCCGAAGTAGCTCTCGAACACGTACGCGACGTAGTTCATGAGGTTGATCGGGTCGTTCCACACGAGCGTGACCCACGGCTCGGCGCCGTGCGTACCAGCATCGACGTGCGTCGCCACGTCGGAAGTCGTCCTGACATTCACGGGACCACTGTAGGGCCTCGCGGATGGCCCGTGCCCTACGGTTGGGCGCATGGGTACAGCTCTGCTCACCGACAGGTACGAACTCACGATGCTCCAGGCCGCCCTGGCCGACGGCACCGCCGACCGCCACTGCGTGTTCGAGGTCTTCACGCGGCGCCTCCCGTCGTGGCGCCGCTACGGCGTCCTCGCCGGTACGGGGCGTGTCCTCGAGCTCCTCCCGACCTTCCGCTTCGAGGCCGAGGACCTCGAGTGGCTCGCCCAGGCCCGGGTGGTCGACGACCGGACGCTCGAGTACCTCGAGGGATATCGCTTCGCGGGTGAGATCCGTGGGTACGCCGAGGGCGAGACCTTCTTCCCCTCCAGCCCGGTCATGGTCGTCGAGGGCACGTTCGCGGAGGCGGTGCTCCTCGAGACCCTCGTCCTGTCCGTCCTCAACTACGACTCGGCCGTCGCGTCCGCGGCGTCCCGCATGACGAGCGCAGCCGTCGGGCGACCGTGCCTCGAGATGGGCTCACGGCGCGCGCACGAGCAGGCAGCCGTCGCGGCGGCCCGGGCGGCGTTCGTCGCCGGCTTCGTCGGGACGTCCAACCTCGAGGCGGGACGACGCTACGGTCTCGCGACCATCGGCACCGCCGCCCACGCCTTCACGCTCCTGCACGACGACGAGGAGTCCGCGTTCGCCTCCCAGGTGGCGTCCGCCGGACCGTCGACGACGCTGCTCGTCGACACGTACGACGTGACCCGAGGCGTCGAGCGTGCAGTCCGCATCGCCGGGACGGAGCTCGGCGCCGTCCGTCTCGACTCGGGCGACCTCGGGGTGCAGGCCGTGGAGGTCCGCAAGCAGCTCGACCAGCTCGGCGCGACGGGAACCCGCATCACCGTGACGTCCGACCTCGACGAGTACGCGATCGCGTCCCTCGCGGCGTCGCCGGTCGACGCGTACGGAGTGGGGACGAAGCTCGTCACCGGCTCGGGCGCACCGACGTGCGGCATGGTCTACAAGCTCGTCGCGCGCGAAGGGGCGTCCGGCAGCCTGGAACCGGTCGCGAAGGCGTCGTCGTCCAAGACGAGCGTCGGGGGACGCAAGGCTGCGGCACGCCAGACCGGAGAGGACGGACGAGCCACGGCCGAGGTGATCGTCGACGGACCCGACGACCGCGTCGCGAGCTGGGTGTCCGACGCGCCGGACCTGCGGCCGCTCCACGAGACGCTCGCGACCGATGGGGTGGCCGACACGCGGTGGACCGGTTCGGCGGGTGTGCGCGCGGCAGCCCAGCGCCACCAGGAGTCCCGCGACGAGCTCCCGCGAGGTGCGCGCCGGCTCTCGACCGGCGACGTCGCGATCCCCACGACGACGCTCACGCTCGGCTGAGGACGGTGGTCCCGACGCCCGGAGGCGTCGGGATCACTTCTTCCCGACGAACCAGCCCCGCACCACGTCCACGCGCGCGGTGAGCTGGTCGACGCTCGCGAGCGGCACCTCGGGGCCCCCGCTGCGCTTGCGCAGCTCGTTGTGCACTGAACCGTGCGGCTGGCCCGTGCGGCGTGCCCACGCGGAGACGAGCTGGGAGAGCTCCTTGCGCAGGTCGGCCGCCCGCCGGTGGTCGAGCTCGCTGCGCTCGGCCGCCTTCTGCACCGACCGGCTCTTGCCGCTCAGCTGGCTCGCCTGGTGCTGCTTGAGCAGGGTCGTGACCTGGTCGGCATCGAGCAGGCCGGGCAGGCCGAGGAAGTCGAGCTCCTCGTCGGAGCCCACGTCCGCACCCGTGCCGAACTCGCCACCGTCGAAGAGCACCCGGTCGAACGAGGCCTGCGCCTCGAGCATCTCGAAGGACCCCTGCTCCCCCAGGCCGTCGGAGGCCTTCGAGTCACGGTTGGCCGCCGCCATGAGGGCGTCCTCGGGGTTGTACATGTCCCCCGACTCCGCGGCGCTCAAGGGCTTGTCGAGCGCGTGGTCCCGCTCGAGCTCGAGGCTGTTCGCCAGGCCGACCAGGTTCGCGACGCTCGGGAGGAAGACCGAGGCCGTCTCTCCTCGGCGGCGCGCCCGGACGAAGCGGCCGACGGCCTGGGCGAAGTAGAGCGGTGTCGCCGTCGAGGTCGCGTACACACCGACGGCCAGGCGGGGGACGTCGACCCCCTCGGACACCATCCGCACCGCGACCATCCAGCGCTGGTCGCCGTCGGAGAACTCCTCGATGCGCTTGCTCGCGCCCTCGTCGTCGGAGAGCACCACCGTCGGGGACCGTCCGGTGATCCGGGCGAGGTGACCCGCGTAGGCACGGGCGTCGTTCTGGTCCGTCGCAATGACGAGCCCACCTGCGTCGGGGACCGCGCGGCGGACCTCGGCCAGCCGCTTGTCCGCCGCCGCGAGCACCGACGGGATCCACTCGCCGTTCGGGTCGAGCGCCGTCCGCCACGCCTGGCTCGACATGTCCTTCGTCATCGCCTCACCGAGGCGGGCGCTCACCTCGTCCCCGGCCCGGGTGCGCCAGCGCATCTGCCCCGAGTACGTGAGGAAGATCACCGGGCGCACCACGCCGTCGCGCAGGGCGTCACCGTACCCGTAGGTGAAGTCCGCCGCCGAGCGACGGATGCCGTCCGGTCCGCGCTCGTACGTGACGAACGGGATGGCCGCGGTGTCCGACCGGAAAGGAGTCCCGGTGAGGGCGAGACGACGGGTCGCACCCTCGAAGGCCTCGCGGACCGCGTCACCCCACGACAGCGCGTCCCCGCCGTGGTGGACCTCGTCGAGGATGACGAGCGTCGGGCCGGCCGAGGTGCGGGCAGCGTGGAGCGCCGGGTTCGCGGCGATCTGGGCGTACGTCAGCGCGACACCGTCGTAGTGCGCGGCGTGCCGACCCTGGCTGTTCTTGAAGTTCGGGTCGATGCGCACGCCGACGCGCGCCGCCGCGTCCGCCCACTGGTGCTTGAGGTGCTCGGTGGGCGCGACCACCGTGATCCGCCGCACGATGCCGCGCTCGAGGAGCTCGGTCGCGATCCGCAGCGCGAACGTCGTCTTGCCTGCACCCGGCGTCGCGACCGCGAGGAAGTCCTTGGGGGACCGCTCCCGGTAGATCTCGATGGCCTCGGCCTGCCAGGCGCGCAGCTTCGACGCCGTGCCCCACGGGGCACGCACGGGGAAGGTCGGCGACAGGTGGGACGCCGCAGCGGACGACGCCGCCTGAGGAGCGGGCGCCGTCGGCGGCGGCAGCGGGGCGCCTGCGGGAGTTCCGGAGTGCTGGTCCAGCTCAGAGCTCACGTGCCGCTGTCGCCCGAGCCCGAGCCGGGCTCGTCGTCCTGCGGCTTGCGGAGCCCGTCGTAGATCTCCTTGCAGATCGGGCAGACCGGGAACTTCTTCGGGTCGCGACCCGGCACCCAGACCTTCCCGCACAAGGCGATGACCGGCTTGCCGCTCAGGGCGGAATCCATGATCTTGTTCTTGCGGACGTAGTGGGCGAAGCGCTCGTGGTCACCCGGCTCGACCTCTTCACGGGTCTCGCTGCGCTCGAGGACGCTCGTCGACGTGCCGGAGCCGGAGTCGCCCGGGTTGTCGAACGGATCGAGGGGTCCGGTGCTCATCGACGGGGAATCGTTCATGAGGGCGAGTCTACGTCCGCACCTCAAGAGACCCCCAACTGGCGCGCGAGGACGACGGCCGCCGCGCCCGCCATGACGTCGTCCTGCGGTCGGACGGCCATCCGGATGCGGAAGCCGCGCCCGATCGCCGGCATCGTCCGGTCCTGGACGGTCTCCTGCGCCGTCTCGCGCAGGACTCCGTCGAGCAGGTCGACCGGTCCGCTGAGGACCACCTCGGCGAGGTTCAACGTCGCCACGACCGGCGCCAGGGCGATGCCCAGCAGCACACCCACCTCCGCACGCACACGCACCGCCGCCGCCGCGTCGAGCCCCCCGAGCCGTGCCCGCAGCGCCCGGACGGAGAGCACCGTCTCCAGGCACCCTGCCCGCCCGCAGTGGCACGACGCGCCCCCATCCTCCACCACACGGACGTGACCGATCTCTCCTGCCGCGTCACCGTGACCGCGGACACGCACGCCGTCGAGGACGATGCCTGCACCGACCCCCTCGCCCACCATGATGACCATGAGTCCCGCGCCGTCCGCGCCCCCGTAGGTGAACTCGCTCAGGACCGTCGCGTTCGCGTCGTTGACCACGTGCACCGGGAGCCCCAGAGCGGCCGTGACACGCTCCCCCAGCGCGACGTCGAACCACCGGCGGCTCGGGGCCTGTGTGACCACGCCCGTGCTCGTGATCACCCCCGGGGCAGCGATACCGACGCCGATGACCGGTCGCGTCGCCGCTGCGACCAGCAGCCGCGCGAAGCGCGTGAGGAATGCGACGAGCGCGTCTCCCGTCGCCCCGTCGATGGGCAGCGACCGCCGGACGACGAACGTGCCCGCGAGGTCCACCACACCCCCCACGAGGTCCGGGCCCGTCCCCACGTCCACGGTGACGATCTGGAAGGCGGTGGAGCGCAGACCCAGGAGGATCGCCGGCTTCCCGACGCGCCCCTCCATCCGCGTCCCGAGCTCCTCGACCAGCCCCGCCGCCAGCAGGACGCCGACGAGGTCGGAGATCGTCACCCGGGTCAGCCCGGTCGCACGAGCAAGGTCCGCCCGCGACGTCTGCCCCTCGTGGAACAGGTGCTTGAGGACGAGCGCACGGTTGTGGGCGCGTGCGTGCTCCGGCAGCACCTTGTCGCTCGGTCGGAGCGCCGCCGTGGCGGCCCGCCACCCCCAGTCGGCACGCTGCTCTCCCATAAGAGTCAGTGCACCGGCCCCGTCGGGCCGTGTCAAGGCACCCCGCACGAGCCTTCACGTCACATCTCGCTCACGGTACGGTCACGAACAGGTCTTCCGGCCCGGTTGCTCGCGGCTCGCTGCCTAGTCTCTGACCATGACCCGCACCCCTGCCGCCGCTCACCACCGCTCTGCCCCGCCCCGGATCGTCCTCGTGCTCGCCTCCGGGCTGGTCGCCGCGGGCCTCCTCGCGGGCTGCGCGAGCGACGGGGCACAGGACAGCGGAGCGGTCTCGCAGGCCGATGCCGAGGTCGCCCCGCAGGCCGTCGAGGCCGCAGCGGACGGCGACTCCGGTGCCCGCAGTGCTGCCGAGCAGACCCAGCAGATGGTGACCACCGGCACGATCGAGGTCGTCGTGACCGACCCCGTCGCTGCCGCACAGGAGATCAGCACCCTCGTCGAGCAGGCCGGCGGCCGGACCGAGCAGCGCGTCGAGCAGGCCCGCACCGAGACGTCCGAACCCCGCGCCGACCTCACCGTCCGGGTACCGGCAGACAAGGTCACACCCACCATCACCGCGCTCGCCGAGATCGGCACCGTCGAGGCGACCCGCATCAGCTCGACCGACGTCGGCGGCCAGGCCCGGGACCTCGACGCCCGGATCAAGGCCCTCAAGACGTCCGCGACCCGCCTCGAGACGCTCATGAGCACCGCCGCCACGACCGCCGACCTGCTCGACGCCGAGTCCACCCTCACGGCACGTCAGGGAGACCTCGAGAGCCTCCAGGCGCAGCGCAACGCGCTCGCGGACCAGGTCGACCTCTCGACGCTCGTCATCACCCTGACGACCGAGCCGACCGTCCCCGACGAGGAGACCACGGGCTTCTGGGGCGGGCTCGTCACCGGGTGGGAGGCGCTCGCGTCCACGCTCGCGGTCATCGTCGTGGTCATCGGCGTGACGCTCCCCTGGCTCGCCGTCGCAGCCCTCGTCTGGTTCGTCGCGCTATGGACGACGAGACGCCTGCGCACACGTGGCACGGACCGCCGCCCCGTGCCGGTAGAGACCAGCGCACGGACACCCGAGACGACCGACGCCTGACGCCTGACGCCTGACGCCCGGGATCAGCCGCGGAGCACCGCGGCGAGCTCCCGGCGGTTGCGGACGCCCGCCTTCGCGAAGATGCGCGACAGGTGGGAGTCGACCGTACGCACCGACAGCACGAGCCGCTCGGCGATCTGCTTGCTGCTCAGGCCTCCGGCCGCGAGCCCTGCGATCTCCTGCTCGCGCCGGGTGAGCGCCACGGCGGGTTGCGTCAGCGGCAACCACACCCCCCGTTCGCAGAGCTCTCGAGACGCGACCAGGATGAGGTCCTGGTCGGCGGTGAACATGGCGGTGACGTGCGCGAGGAGCGCCTCGGCGCGCCGCCCGTCGACGCCGGCCGCGACGGCGTGCGCCCGCTCGAGCAGGTCGCTCCCTCGGGCGGTCTTGCCGTCCGCGTGGAGGGCGAGCACAGCACGGTGGAGAGCGTCGAGCTCGACCCGCCGCAGTCCTCGTTCAGCCGCCCAGTCGGCGAGGGCGAGGGCCGTCTCGTACAGGTCAGGAGCGCGCAGCCAGGCCTGCGCATCGACGTGCAGCAACCGCACCTCCGCTGCCGTGTACGCGCCGAACAGGCGTGCCGGAGCGCGCTCGGCCCGGGCGACGAGAGCACGGCCCGAGACGGCGTCCCCCGAAGCGATCGCGGCGACGGCCTCGGAGACGAGACTCATGGCCGAGAGACCGACGACGTCGGCCACCCCGAGCTGGACGTTCGCCGAGTGCAGCTCGCTGCGCGCGTCGGACCATCGGCCGCGCAGCGTCGCGAGTCCACCCCGGACGAGGTGTCCCGTGATGCGCTCGGTGTTGAACGGCACGTCGTCGTCGGAGAGCATCGCCACGACCTGCTCGGCCTGCTCGACCTCACCGAGAGCGATGAGCGTGAGGTATCCCGCACTGAGGATCTCTGCGGCAGCCCACGGCGCCGCCTCCACGTCCGCCAGGGCGATGCCCGTGTACTGCTGCGCGAGCTGCTGAGCCTCGTGCAGACGACCCACCTGGGTGAGGTCCATGATGACGAGCGGGACGAGAGGGAGGACGGCCGGGGAACCGGCGGCCGAGCCGGCGAGGACCGCGAGGGCGTCGGGACGGACCTCGTCGAAACGACCTGCGCAGCCGACGCAGACGAGCCGCATCACCTGGAAGCGCAGCGCGAGGTCGGGCGGGACGGCCCCGCCGAGCCGCGCCGCCACCTCCTGGTAGGCGAACGCGAGCGTCCCCAGGGCCGCACCCAGGTCGTTCTGGTGGTACTGCTCGATCGCGGCCCGTGTCTCGGCCATCGCCATGACGTGCCCGACGTGGGCCATGTCGTCGAGCGGGACCTGGTCGAGCTCGGAGCGGACCTGCGCGAGGTCCTGGAGGCACTTGTCGGGCCGGTCGAGGAACCGCCACGCGACGGCCCGTGCGCGCAGGACGTCGAGGCGTACCGACGTCCCTCGGTCGACCACCGAGAGCGCGATCGTCGCGAGGCGTGCGACGAACTCGGCGTTGCCGGCGCGCAGCCCGGCCTCCAGCGCGAGGACGACGCGCTCGGGAGGCTCGGTGAGACCGCACTCGAGCGCGGCCGCGACAGAGCGCATGAGCGCCGACTCGGAGGTCGTCTCGGTCTCTCCGCGGATCATCCTCAGGGTCGAGATGATCTCGCGGCGCTGAGCGAGGGTCGAGAGCTCCTGCAGGACCCGGGCGTACAGGGGCGAGCAGCGCAGCTGCGGTGCGCGGGACCGCCGGGCGCGGCCCTGCCGTGCGTAGCGGACTGCCACGTGCCCCTCCTCGAGGAGGGAGTCGACCACCGGTGGCGCGACGATCCGCTCGAGGACGTCGCGGTCCATGCCTCGCGCGACGGCGACGAGCTCCAGCGCCCGGCGGGCGGAGGCGTCGAGTCCCCTGATCTCGTGGAGCACCAGCTCGGTCATCCGTGTGCTCACGGAGAGGTCCCCGGACCACAGCCACACCCCGGACTCGTGGCGCAACGTCCCGCTCTGGAGCGCGCTGCTCGTCGACTCGACGAGCTGGAGCGGGTTCGCGGCGCTCGCTCGCCACAGCTGGTAGGCCGCCTCGGCGCTGACCGAGCCTCCGAGGCGCTCGATCACCCACCTGTCGACCTGCGCGCGCGTCAGCGGGGCGAGGTCGATCCGGTCGGCGACCCCGTCGCGCCAGAGCTCGACCCACGGGCTCCGCCCCGCGACGTGGTCGCGGAGCGTGGCGACGAGCTGGAGGTCCTCCTGGCGGGCGAGCCCAGCGAGGACCGCGGCGCTGAGCGGGTCCAGGTGCTCGGCCCCGTCGACCCGGACGATGACCGGCCGGCCGGCCGTGAGGACGCGCAGGCTGCGCAGTACTGCTCCCCGCACGACGCCGAGCGGCGCGGCGGGGTCGATCTCGACGTCCGGGAGCACCGACAGCAGCGCGGCGAGCGGCCGTCCGCCCGCCGCCCGGTCGCCGCGCACGCTCACCCATACCGGCGCGTCGGGACCGTCCGTGGCCGTACGCTCGGCCCGCGCGCCGGGTGCAGGCGTCACGTAGAACGCGGACGATGCGGCGAACGTGTCGACGAGGTGGGTCTTGCCGGCACCCATCGTGCCGAAGACGAGAACGCTGCGCCCGGCCGCCAGGGCGACCTGGACGCGCGCGAGGTCCTCGTCCCGAGCGATGACGGCGTCGCTGCGCCCGACGGCGTGCGAAGGACCTCCTCGAACATCCATCCGTTGATGCCACTCGGCGACAAATGTCCGCAACATCGGGCAGAGACCCCATTCGAGCGGCCGTGACCAGGCCCTTTAGACGTGTCCTTTTCATAGAAAATAGGTCCGGGGCAAGGGCCGGACGTCCTACCTGGGAATTCTTCACCCGGGCGTTCCTGCACCCGGACCCGCGCTTCGGCCGCTCTCCACGCCTGTCGTGAACCCTCCGCGCAAAAGATGCGTAGCGACTACCGATGTCCGCGCCTGCGGCCCCCACCTAACGTGACTGCGAAGCGTGCCCCACTCATGTGTCTCCCGCGGAATCCGCGGGCGAGACTCGACGACGGGCGGTCCACCACCTAGGAAGAGGAAGTGCTCTGTGCCTACCTACACCGCGCCCGGCGTCTACATCGAAGAGATCCCGTCGTCCCAGAAGGTCCTGGCGTCCGCGCCCACAGCCGTGGCGGCCTTCGTCGGCTTCACGGAGCGCGCCCCGTCCGACGACTCGACCGACCCTGAAGGCCTCGCGCCGCGGCTCGTGACGAGCTGGACCCAGTTCGAGGCCCTCTACGGAGGTTTCGTCGAGGGCGCCGTGCTCCCCCTGTCCGTCTACGGCTTCTTCCTCAACGGTGGCGCGTTCGCGTACATCGTCCGGATCCCCAACGTGAAGCCCGCGGGCGAGCCGTCGAGCGTCTCGCTGCCCGCGATGGACCGTGCCCTCGGCCTGCCGATCGCGATCGAGAGCATCGAGCCCGACGCCAACATCTCCGTCGCGGTCGAGAACGTCGACTCGGACGACGACATCGACGGCCCGTCGCCGTTCACGATCACGATCCTCGAGGGCGACGAGATCGTCGAGACGTACGAGGACCTCACCATCGGTGGCGCGCAGGACGCAGCGACGGTCATCAACAAGACCTCCACGCGAGTCAAGGTCGAGATCAAGCTCGAGGAGAAGACGAGCCTCGACAGCCAGCTCCAGATCCTCAAGCCGGGCGTCTACTCCCTCGAGAAGGCCACCCCGATCTCCGTGCCGGTGAACGGACGCAAGTTCGCCGGCTCCGAGAGCGCACGCACCGGCATCAACGGTCTCGCCATCGCCGAGGACGTCACCATCGTGGCCGTCCCCGACCTCGTCACCGCCGCGACGCGCGAGGACGGCACGCTCGACCTCGACCTGTGGAAGGCCGTGCAGACCGCGCTCATCGCGCACTGCGAGCTGCACCCCAACCGCATGGCGATCCTCGACGCCCCTCCCGGGTTCGGACCGCAGCAGATCAAGGAGTGGCGCTCCGAGACCGCGCAGTACGACTCTGCGTTCGCGACGCTCTACTACCCGTGGATCAAGGTCGAGAACCCCGTCCCCGGTGCGTCCAAGGCCGACGTCCTCATCCCGCCGTCCGGTCACGTCGCCGGCGTGTGGGCGCGCACCGACGAGACGCGCGGCGTGTGGAAGGCCCCGGCCAACGACACCATCCGCGGCGTCCTCGACGTCGAGCGCAACATCACCCAGAACGAGCAGGCGCTCCTCAACCCGCTCGGCATCAACGCCATCCGCCCGTTCGGGACGCGCGGCATCCGCATCTGGGGCGCCCGCACCCTCGCGTCCGACACCGACTGGCAGTACATCAACGTCCGTCGCCTGTTCAACATGGTCGAGTCGACGATCCTCGAGGGGACGCAGTGGGCCGTGTTCGAGCCCAACGACGTCAAGCTCTGGGAAGGCGTGACCCGGACGCTCACCGGCTACCTCCACGGCCTGTGGCAGGCAGGCGCCCTCTTCGGTGCGTCCGCCAGTCAGGCGTACTTCGTCAACTGCGACTCCACGACGAACACGCCCGAGTCCATCGACGCCGGGAAGCTCGTCGTCGAGGTCGGCCTCGCGCCCGTCAAGCCCGCGGAGTTCGTCATCTTCCGCATCAGCCAGAACAAGCAGTCCGCGAACTGACCTCCGCTCACCGCTCGTCCCCCGCGGACACCATTCCGCCCCAACACCTGACTGAGGAGTCACAGTGGCAGAAGGCCTCTTTACCAACGACCCGATCATCGCGCAGAACTTCTTCCTCGAGATCGACGGAGCCGTCATCTCGTCGCTCATGTCCGTCTCCGGCCTCGACATCGAGGTCTCCGTCTCGACGTCCAAGCAGTCCGGCTCCGGCGGGGCCCAGGAAGAGATCAAGAGCCTCGGCGCGACGACCAAGGCACCCGAGCTCACGCTCTCCCGCGTCGCCCCGCTCGACTCCCCGTCGGACAAGATGTGGAAGTGGTTCAACGACATCCGTGGGACCGGCCTCGCCGCCACGGACCGTGCCGGGCAGCGCAAGAACGGGTCGATCGTCCTCTACGACTCCGCCCGCAACGAGGTCGCACGCTTCAACTTCTTCAACTCGTGGCCGAGCAAGATCTCGACCGACCAGCTGAGCGTCGACTCGAGCGAGGTCGTCAAGGAGTCCATCACCCTGCAGATCGAGCGGCTCGAGCGGGTCAAGTGACCCTGCAGACCCAGTTCACGTTCACGCTCCCGCGCGGGTACCTCGACCCGCGCGGGACCGTGCACCGTGAGGGCGTCATGCGGTTGGCGACGGCTCGCGACGAGCTCGAGCCGTTGCGTGACCCCTCGGTCGACGGCCCCGAGGACCCGCGGCTCACCGTCGTGATCCTCGCCCGGGTCGTCGAGCGCCTCGGCGACCTCGAGCTCGTCACGACGCACGAGATCGAGAACCTCTTCGCTGCGGACCTCGCGTTCCTCCAGGACTTCTACGGTGTCATCAACTTCGGCAGCCAGGCAGAGTACGAGGAGCTCCTCGCCGCCCAGCGCGAGGCGCTCGCGCCTCCCATCCAGGCTGCTGCGACCCCGCAGGAGGCACCCGCAGCACCGGAGCCTGCCCAGGACGCCCCGACCGACGCGCAGGACAGCACCGGGAGCGTCCCGGGGCGCGCGGGTCTCCCGCCCGTCAGCTCCTCGGTGACCTACGCGCGTCGCGCCTCCATCGAAGAGATCCCACAGGACGCTCGCTAGCACCATGCTCCGTTACCCCGCAGAGGCGTTGTGGCAGGAGATCGCCTATCTCGCGTATCACCTGCACTGGCCGCTGGCCGACCTCATGGACCTCGAGCACCTCGACCGGGTCCGCATGGTCCGCGCGGTCTCCTCGTTGAACGACCGAGCATGGGAGGCAGTCCGTGAGTCCATCTGAGAGCCAGGTCCTCGGCGGCGAGCCCGGCAACAGCTCGTGGTTCCTCTTCGAGGTCGACGGTGTGCCCATCGGCACCTTCCGGGAGATCAGCGGCCTCGCCCTCTCGGTCAGCGTGGAGCACCACGTCGAGGGCGGTCAGAACGCGTACGTGCACAAGCTGCCCGGCGTGCTCGAGTGGCCGAACCTCGTGTTCACGCGCGGGCTCGTCGAGTCCGACGCGCTGTTCACGTGGGTCGCGAACTCCGCAGGCGAGAACTTCGCGGCGAACGGCAACAAGCTCAAGAAGTCGACCGGTGCCGTCACCGCGCTGAGCTTCACCGGGGATCGCCTCAGGGCGTGGGAGCTCGACGGCGTGTTCGCCGTCTCGTGGCACGGGCCGTCCTTCAGCGTCGAGTCCGAGACGGCGCTCATGGAGCGCCTCGAGGTCGCGCACAACGGCTTCCGAGCGAAGACGACCTCATGACGCCCCACACAGCACCGGGACCGTCCCCGGACGACGTGCCCACGGGCGAACCGCTGCGGCGACCGGCTGCCTTCGAGGCGCGGTTCACCGCAGGCTTCGTGGGCCGGCTCGCCGCCGACTCCATGGTCTTCGCACGGTCCACCGCCCGCTCCTCCCAGCTCCGACGGCAGGTCACCACCTCGCCGCGCGGGAGCATCAGCGCGCCGCGGCCGGTGACGGCACCCTCGGCCGGGACCGTCGGCTCCCCCCGGTGGTGGCACCCGACGCTCCGTACCGCGCAGGACACCACCGCCGACACCGCTGCGCCCCTCGACGCCGGCGCGCCTCGGCGCAGCACCCTTGAAGCGGACGCTGCACACCAGACGTCCTCGCGTCGTGCCGCACCGGTGCTTGCCGGACCGGTGCTTGCCGGCACGGTGCTTGCCGGCGCAGTGCCGGCACGGTCGTCGAGCACGGCGGCGCCGCGCCCTGCGCTGCCACCGCGCCAGGATCTCTCGGCCGCCCTGCCCGCCCGCGGCCTGCCCCGCGTGGTGCAGCGCGTGCCCGACGAGAAGACGTGGACACCCGGCTCCTTCTCCCAGACCACGGCACCGAAGCCGATCCCGATGCGTCTGCCCGCCGAGGTCCGCGCAGCAGACCGACGCCCTGAGGGCCGCTGCACAGCAGGCCGCCCGTACCGCCGGAGGCACCCGCTCCGCTCCGTCCGTGTCCTCCGGCTCGGTGCTGTCCGGCTCGGGGCCGTCCGCGCCCGCTCACCGGGCGCAGGCACCCGGCCAGCACACGTTCGCCCGGTCCACGAGCCGCTCCGGAGCTCCGACGACCGTGGCCTCGAGCGCGAGCCCACACACGTCCACGCGGAGCGTCGACGCTGCGAGCGCGAGCAGCAGCGACTCGGTCCTCGACCCCGCAGGGCCCGCCGTCCACGCGCCGGCGCCCGGGACGGCCCTAGGCACCGCCGCACCGGGCGGCACAGCCGCACCAGCCCACGCGCCCCGGAGCACCGCGCCCCCGAGCACCGTGGCTCCCAGCACCGAGAACCCTGCACGACCGAGCGTCCTGCGCCGGGCGCTCCTCGGCGGTGCCGGTCTCCTCGACCGACAGCTCCGCGACTCGACCGCCCGTCGCGCCCTGACCGGTGCGCCCGTCTCCGCAGGGGTGGGACCGCTGCAGCGCGGCGCGACTGCTGGTCACCCGCCCCGCCGAGCGCTCGAAGCCGTGACGGAGCGTGCTGCGTCGACCGGTCTGACCGCGCTCGCCGCGACGACGCCGCACCGCTCCCTCGGCGCTTCCGCACGCATCTCCGCACCCACGGGCGCCACGGACCTAGCCACCGCCGCGTCGTCCTCACCGCATCTGCCTGCCCCCTCCGTCGGCGCGCGCCCCTCGGTAGATTCCCCCCTCCCCACCCCTGCGTCGGGTCAGAGCCCTGCTCCACGGCCTGCCGCCGCGTCGGGCACGATCGCCGCACCACGACCCGACGCTGCTCGACCTCCGGTCGCCACACCTCGTCCCGCCACCACACCTCGTCCCGTCACGACGCCTCGTCCCGTCACGACGCCTCGTCCCGTCGCTGCGCGTGCCTCCCGCTCGGTGGGGACGATCGCTCGCGGCCGCTCGCTCATCGACCTCGGGCAGCTCTACCAGCCCTCCGGCGCCGGGCAGGTCGTGCGCGGGGCCGCGCCGGAGTCGGGTCGTCCGGCGCCGGTTCGATCCGCTCCGTCACCGGCAGCGCGCACAGCGACGATCCGACGGATGCCGCTGACGCACGCCCGTCCGACGACCGGTCTGGAGACCCCGCACCACGTCTCGGCGACGAGCCACCTCTCCGCCCGTCGTCGTGCGGGGGTTGCCTACCAGCTGGGCGCGGTACCTAGTCTGCCGCGAGGGATCGTTGCGCCCCTCACGGCAGCTCCGGGGACAGCCGCACCCGCCACCGGAACAGCTACGAGCACGTCACCCCGCCGTCCGCTCGCGGAGGTCGCCGGCTCGCGCCCGGTCACCTCGACCGCGGCCTCACGGTCGGCAGCCGTGGCGTCGCCCACGATGCTCGCTGCCGCCCCGCTGAGCGCGGTCGCGTCGCTGTCCTCCCACACCCCGCCGACTGCACCGTCCCCGTCCCCGTCCCCGACGGCGACGTCGACGGGACGCGACCGGACCGACGGTCGCTCCCCCGCCTCCTCGCGCTCGTCGTACGACCTCGGTCCGGTCCCGGCAGAGCGCCCGCGCGCGCTCGTCGGCGCAGCAGTCGGTCCGCTCCGACGGTCGATCCAGTCAGGATCGGCGCACGACGCCCAGCACCCGCCCCCCGCAAACGCTCAAGCCGCGAGCGCGCACGGGACCCACGCCCGGGCCGCCGTCGGCGCGACTGCGGGCGCAGCGCCGTCCGCCCCGGGTGCCGCCCACCTCGAGGGCGTCCTCCTGCCCATCGCCCGCACCACCTTGCGCCGGTGGGCAGGATCCGCGCCCACGCCCGTCCGGTCGACGAGCGCGGACGCCGGTGCGTCCGTCGGAACGCTCACCCGTGCCGCCGGTGCAACCGGTCGTCGCTCCCGGAGCACCGGTGGTACCGGCAGCGTTCGCAGTGCCGGCACCACGAACGCTGCTGGCACCGCGATCCGCACGGGCGGCGCGGCCGTTGGCCCTGGCCTCGGTGGGCACGCGAGCACGAGCCTCAGCGCGTTCCGTCCCGGGCGCTCCGTCGTCCCGTCCCGGGGTGGCGCCCGGCCGTCCGGCGGCGCCGCTCCCACGTGGCACGTCGAGAGCACACCGTTCGCCCCACGGGACGGGGCGTCGTCGGCAGCACCGGGCACACCGCGGCCCAGTCGGCAGCGAGGCGACAGGACCGCCGGCGGAGACACCGCAGGACGACCGGACCCCCGACGCGGGACGGCGAGCGCCGCCCCGCCGATCCTGCGCTGGGCGTCGGTACGCCCCGCGCCCCGGGTGGTGGGCCCTGCACCGAGCCCGGGGAGCCACCGGTCTTCCGAGGTCGGCCCGAGTCCACGCGGCCGGACGCCGCACGGCGCCCCACCGCCCGTGCCCGACGACACCGCAGCCCAGCTGAGCGTGCTGCGGTCGATCACCGGGCGTCAACTCACGGGGCCACAAGGCTCCATCCCAGACGAAGGACGCACCATGAGCGACGGACCGAGGATCGGCCAGCACCGCGCCCGCGCCGCCGGGGGCGCCTTCGGGGTCGGCCCCGGCGCGGGCGACACGTCGATCAGCGACATGGAGCAGCGCGTCCTCGAGAGCCTCGACCGACGCATCACGGCGCGCCTCGACGGCGAGCTGGCACAGATCATCGAGGACCGCGTCGTCCGACGCGTCGAGGACCGGCTCCTCGAGGCGCTCGACCGCAGTGGTTCCGGAAGCACGGGGGTGTTCTGATGTCCGCACCAGAGAAGGCGTTCCTCGAGATCGAGGGCGGTGTGCGTCTGCCGTGCCTGTTCAACCCGGCACAGCTGACGATCAGCCGCACGAACACGTGGGCCGGCGAGTCCATGCCCGGTCGAGGCGTGCCACGGCTGCACTACACGGGCGCGCTCCCGGGGACGCTGTCCGTCGACCTCTTCTTCGACACGACGCACAACGGTGTCTCGGTGACGGAGCACACGAACAAGATCCTCGCGATCATGGACATCGACACGTCGCTGCCGGGCTCGAACGAGGCGACGAACAACGCCCGTCCGCCGTACGTGACGTTCCACTGGGGCGACCTCCACTCCTTCAAGGCGGTCATCTCCGACCTCGCCCTCACGTACACGTACTTCTCGACGACCGGCATCCCGCTGCGCGCGTCGCTCGCGCTGACGCTCCACCAGTACGAGCCCGCGAACAGCTACGGCCCGCAGAACCCCACGTCGGGAACCCCCAAGCCGCACCAGGTCCACCGCGTGCAGTCCGGCGAGACGCTCGACCGCATCGCGGCCCGCTACTACGGCGACTCGACGCGCTGGCGCACGCTCGCGGGTGCGAACGCCATCGCCGACCCGCTGTCGCTGCGCCCGGGCTCGCTGCTCTCGATCCCCCGCCTCGAGGACATCTCGTGAGCGCGACGCCCCTCGGCGTCCACCTCTCCCCCGCCGTGCGGGTCGACGACAACCTGCTGGCCGAGCGTGGGCGATGGACGCTCACGGAGGTGCGGACCGTGCGGGCCGTCCGCACGGTCGGCCGGTGCACCGTGCGCTACTCCGACCCCGAGTACGCGCTCGCGGAGTCGAACCAGCTCGGCATCGGCAAGAAGCTCTCCGTGACGGCACAGAGCAACACGCGCGGGAGCTCGTCCCGGGTCGTCTTCTCCGGGGAGATCACCGGGGTCGCGATGCAGCACGGGCAGTCCGGTCGTCCCGAGCTCGTCGTCACCGCTGAGGACGCCGCGCACCGGCTCGCGCGAACGAGCCGCGCCCTGACGTACCTCGACATGACGTACGAGGAGATCATCAAGCTGCGTCTGCAGACCTCGGCGGTCGGGGTCGGGAACCTCGGATCGTCCGGGCTGCGGCCCTACGTGCTGCAGGCGGACACGGACCTCGCCTTCATCAACGACCTCACCGCCCGTCTCGGCAAGGACTGGATCGTCACCGACGGCGACCTCGACATCTGGGACCCGACAGGGCAGCGCACCGGCTGGACGAGCCCTGTGGACCTCACTCTCGGCGAGGACATCAGCGAGTTCTCCACCCAGCTGACGTCGGCGGCGCCGTCCGAGGTCACCGTCCGCGGGATCGACCCGACCACGAGCCAGCTCGTCCGCGGCCACGAGGTCCGGCCCGCCTCCACCGAGAAGCTCGCCAGGACCTTCAAGCTCACCGGGGCAGCCCGCGGCACGGTCCTCGACACGACGAGCAACCCGCTCACCGGCGTCGAGGCCACCGAGCTCGCGACCGCCGGACTGCGGTCCCAGGGCAACGTCGTCGCACGGGGTCGCCTCTCCGTCCGTCCCGAGCTCGAGCCCGGCGGCTGGTTCGTCATGCACGACGCCGGGCCCGGCTCCGGCCGGTACTACGTCCGCGAGGTCGTCCACCACTACTCGACGCACCGCTTCGTCACCGAGGTCGTCGCCGGCGACCGCCCCGACGCCACGCTCCGCTCCGCGCTCGGTGCCCACCACGGCAGCCCGACGTCGAGCTTCACGCACCACGGCATGGTCGTCGGCAAGGTGAGCGACGTCGACGACACCGGCCACCTCGGCCGCGTCAAGGTGACGTTCACGGTGCTCTCCGAGACCATCACCTCCGACTGGGCGCGTGTCGCGGCGATCGGCGGCGGCGCGAACCGCGGTCTCCTCGCCCTGCCGGAGATCGGCGACGAGGTCCTCCTCGGCTTCGAGGGCGCCGACGTGCGCCGGCCCGTCGTGCTCGCCGGTCTCTACGGTGCGGAGAACGCGCCACCCGGCGCGGTGACCGCCCAGAAGGACGGGAAGGTGCTCACCCGCGCCCTCACGTCCCGCCTCGGCCACGTGGTCGAGCTCTCCGACGGCGCAAGCCCAGCCGCCCAGCACGTGCTCGTCGCGCTCGCCGGCCTCGAGCACAAGCTCAAGCTCGGCAAGGACAGCGCCGAGCTCAGCGTGCCGGACAACGTGCCCCTGACCATCTCGGCCGGGTCGTCGACCATCACGCTCGACGGCAAGGGAAAGATCGCGGTGACCGGCACGGAGATCTCGTTCGCGGCCGACATGAAGATCGTCCTCAAGGCCCCGACGATCGACATCAGTGCCACGACCAAGGCCTCGGTCACGGGCGCCCAGGTCGAGGTCAAGGGCTCGGGGACGACCGCCGTCGAGGCAGGCGGCATGATGACGATCAAGGGAGCGATGGTGAACATCAATTGACCACGTCAGGGTTCGACCTCCCGTCCTTCATCGGCCGAGGCTTCAGCTGGCCGCTCACCGTCGACCACACCGGCTCCATCGCCCTGACCAACGGCGCCGAGGACCTCGACCACTCGATCCACGTCGTGCTCCTCACCGCGCCCGGCGAGCGGCTCATGCGGCCGCAGTTCGGCTGTCGCATCTGGGACCTGCTGTTCGAGCCGGTCAACGCCAACCTCCTCGGGCTCATCTCGCAGGCGGTCCGTGACGCGCTCGCCCAGTGGGAGCCCCGCATCGAGGTCGAGGACGTGCGCCCGGTGCAGGACGACGACGACTCGTCGCTCGTGCGCATCGAGATCGTCTACCGGGTGCGGGCGAGCAACGACCGCCGCAACCTCGTCTACCCCTTCTACGTGATCCCCCGCGAGGACAACAGCTGATGCCCATCCCCCCACCGAACCTCGACGACCGGTCCTTCCAGGACATCGTCGACGAGACCAAGCGCCTCATCCCCCGGTTCACGCCGGAGTGGACGAACCACAACGTCTCCGACCCCGGCGTCGCGCTCATCGAGCTCTTCGCCTGGATGAGCGAGATGGTGCTGTTCCGCGTCAACCAGGTGCCTGAGCGGCTGTACGTGCACTTCCTCAACCTCGTGGGCATCGAGCCGTTCCCGCCGAGCGTGGCACGCACCAACCTCACGTTCTGGCTGTCCGGTCCGGCCGAGCGCATCGTCATCGTCCCCGTCGGCACCGCGGTCTCGACGACCCCGAGCGCCGAGGGATCGGGGGTCATCTTCACGACGACGGCCGAAGCGACCGTCGTGCCGCCCGTCCTGGTCGCGGTGCACACCGCACGGGCCGGTCAGGAGACGACGACGAACGGGTGGGAGGACCTCACCTACCCCGGCTCGTCGCTCGCGTGCTTCACCTCGACGCCGCTCGCCGAGAACGACGCCGTCTACCTCGGCTTCGACGTCTCGCTCGCGAACCTCGCCGTGAGCCTCACCGTGACCGCGCACGCCGAAGGCATCGGCGTCGACCCGCGCAACCCTCCGCTGCGGTGGGAGGCGTGGTCGGGCGAGGCGTGGATCCCCGCCCGGGTCCAGTCGGACACGACGGGTGGCCTCAACCGCGACGGGGTCGTGGTCCTCCTCCTCCCCGACACGCATGAGCTGCTCACCCTCGGTGGGACGGCGTCGCACTGGCTGCGGGCGCGCCTCACGCGCCCGCTCCCGGGCCAGCCGACGTACCAGGCGTCGCCCCAGATCGAGGAGCTCACCGTGGCGGCGGTCGGCGTGACCGTGCCCGCCGAGCACGCCGCTGCAGCGCCCGCCGAGGTGCTCGGCCGCTCGACCGGCGTGCCGAACCAGACGTTCCAGGTGACGCACACCCCGGTCGCGCGCCGCCGGGACGAGGAGGGCATCCGTGTCGTCGGGCACGACGTCGCCGCGACGTGGACCGAGGTGAGCGACTTCTCCGCCTCCGGGCCCCGCGACCACCACGTCGTGTGGGACTCCATCTCCGGCCAGGTGCGCTTCGGGCCGAGCGTGCGCTACCCCGACGGCAGCGTCCGTCAGCACGGCGCCGTCCCGCCCGACGGCGCACAGATCCAGGCGACCGCCTACCGCTACGGCGGCGGCGCGAGCGGCAACGTCGGCGTCGGGACCCTCACGTCCCTGCGCTCGACCGTCCCGTTCGTCGCCCGCGTGACGAACCTCGTGCCCGGGACGGGAGGCGTCGATGCCGAGAGCGTCGACGAGGCCAAGGTCCGCGGCCCGCTGACCCTGCGGACCGGTGAGCGCGCCGTGACCGCCGGCGACTACGAGCGGATCACCCGCGAGGCGTCCGTCGAGGTCGCGCGCGCGGCCTGCCTCCCGCGGACCGACGGCGCACCCGGCGCCGTGCGTGTGCTCGTCGTCCCGCAGGTCCGCAAGGACCCGCGGGAGCACACCCTCGACGACTTCGCGCTCTCCGCCGACCTCGTCACGACCATCACGCGCTCGCTCGAGGAGCGACGCCTCGTGGGAACCTCGATCGAGGTAGGCACCCCCTACTACCAGGGTGTGAGCGTGGCCGTGCTGCTCCACGCCCTGCCCGGTCGCTCCGCACCGCTCGTGCGGCAGCGTGTGATCGACACGATCAACAGGTACGTCAACCCGCTCACCGGCGGACCGGACGGCGCCGGCTGGCCCTTCGACGCCGACCTCACCGCGTCGGCGATCATGCAGCTCGTCGAGGCGATCGAGGGGATCGAGCGCATCGACGAGGTGCTGCTCTTCGACTACGACGTCCGCAACGCGACGCGCATCGGCGCTGGCCGGGACACGCTGCGCCTCTCCCGGGACGCACTGTTCCTCTCGGCGGACCACCGCGTCGTGGTCCGATGACGGCGCGCGCATGAGGCGCCCCGACTGGCTCGTCGACCAGCTGCCTCCGGCCATGCTCCAGGAGGACTTCTTCCGGCGCTTCGTCCAGCTGTTCCAGGCGCAGGCGGACACCCTCATGGCGCACGCGGACAACCTCGAGCACCTGCCCGACCCCGACCTCGCGCCGCCGCAGATGCTCCCGTGGCTCGCGTCGTGGATCGGCCTCGAGTCCGTCGACGGCGCCGGGAGCCCGGAGCTCCAGCGCGAGGTGCTGAAGACAGCCGCCCGGACGCTCGCCTGGCGGGGCACGCCCTACGGGCTGCGCTCGATCCTCGAGCTCTTCAGCGGCGCGCCCGCGGCCGTCGAGGACGGCGGAGGCGTGTGGCGTGACGGCGACGCCCCCGACGACACCGCGTGGGTGGTCATGCGTGTCGAGTCGACGGGTAACCTCACCGAGCGGGCCTTCATCGACCTCGTCGCCGACGAGGTCCCCGCGCACGTGCGGGCGCAGCTGTGGGTCGGCGACCGGCTCGTGTGGCCGCACTCCCGCGCCGAGCCCGGACCGCACCTCGCCACACCCCGACCTCCGACGGAGAACTGACCACCATGCAGCACACGAGCGTGACGTGCCCCGACTGCGGAGCACGCACGGACATCGTCGCCGGCCGACGGGACGCGAGCGACTTCTGCCACGCGTGCGACTTCCCCCTCTTCTGGTCGGGCAGCGCCGTGGTCGTCCAGGCGAGCGACGAGGAGGCCGACGCGGCGATGCGACGGCTCCCGGGCGCGTCCGGGAAGGGCATCGCCTACTCGGTCCCCTGCCCGACCTGCGGCGAGCTCAACCTCCCCACCGCCCACGTGTGCCTACGGTGCACCGGCAGCATGACTCCGCCCCCGCCGCCGGTGCCCGTACCCGTCCCCCTGCCGGCACCCGTACCGCCACCGGAACCGGTCGTCACGGTCGTCGAGCCGGCCCGGTTCCCGTGGTGGTGGCTCGTTCTCGCCGGGCTCGCCATGACGGCATTCATCGTCGGGATCGCGTACGTCGCGTCCTAGCTCCGACCAGCCAGAGGTCGCGCAGCTCCGGTCTGCCGCCCAGCCTCGGGGCATCCACGCTCCGCCGGCCGGTCACGGTCCCGGGGCCGGTGAGACCACGGCGTTCACGGCCGCCGACGTCGAGTCGAGGTAGTTCGGGTCGGTCGGGACGAAGGTCGCCCGGACCGCGTGCGTCCCGGCTGCGAGCCCCGTCGCGGTGCACGTGGCGGGGGCACTCCCGTCGGTCGTGGCGGTGCACAGGACCGTGGCGTTCCTGCGGAACGTCACCGTCCCGGGGACCGCCGGTGTCACCGTGGCGGACAGCTCCGGCTGCTCAGGGAGCTCCACAACGGCCGGCGTCGCCATCGTCACGGTCGTCGCCGCCTGCACGAGGACCGCCGCCGCCGCTGAGGCCGACGGTGCAGCCGACCCGCTGCCGCTATAGGTCGCCACGAGCGGCTGCGACCCGAGAGGCAGCTGTCCGGAGGCGAGGGGCTCCGTGATCGAGGCAGTGCCGTTGCCACCACCGCTCGGCGTGACCGGTCCCGTCCCGAGCGTCACCCCGCCGAGCGTGAACGTCACCGTCCCCGCTGTCGCGTCCTCGACCCTGGCGTCATACCTCTGCGGCGTCCCGACAGTGATCGCCGTGGGCGGGGTCGTCAGTGTCGTCGTCGTCGCGACGCCGGAGAGCACGAACTGCGCCCAGACGTCCGTCTCGGTCCTCGTGATGCTGCGCGACGTGGGGGCCACGTTCCACCCGCCCGTCGGTGCAGCGGTCACGACGTAGGGGGCCGGAGCCGGCGACCCGGTCGGGACCTGGCGAAGGTAGAGCGTCTCCGACGGACCGCCGACGACGAGCTGAGTGGTGCCCGCGGGCGACGGACCCCCAGTGATCGCCACCGCGAGCGAGCCCGGCGCGCCGCTGGCGCTGCTCGTGGCGGACAGCTGGACCCGAACCTCGGAGACGGACTGGGCGAGCGTGGTCGCGTCGGCGCCGAGCGGCGCGGTGAACGACCACGGGTGCCCGGCCGCCCCGGAGAACGTCGCCGTCCATGCACCCGGCGGCACCTGGTTGAAGGTGGTCGTGTACGTCGACCCGGTCGACCGGGCGAGCGGCTGGCCCGAGAGTGTCGTCGTGCCTGCCGTGAGGGACACGAGCGTGCCCGTGAGGTCGTACCCGGAGGTGGACGTCAGGGTGACGACGACCTGGCGGGAGGACTCGAAGAGGGTCACGTCGATGGAGTAGACCTGTCCTCCGGTGACCGTCATGGTCCGCGCGGTCGTGCCGTAGCCGGTCCTCGTCACCTCGAGCACGTACGTGCCGTCCGGGAGCTCGGAGAACACGAACGCGCCCGTGGCCGGGGTGGTCAGCGACCTGCTGGTGAACCCTGGGGAGGTGAGCTCGACGACCGCGCCCTCGAGCTCGGACGTCGACCCCGCGCCGGTCTGCCCCGTGACCGTCCCGCTGATCGTGTTGGCGATCGACGTGATCGGGACGGTGATGACGCTGGCCTGGCCAGGGGGCGGGGTGACGGTCACCGTGAGCGGGCGGAACCCCGCGCCCGAGATCTGCACGGTCGTCTGGACCGGCGGGACGCCCTGGAAGGTGTACTTGCCGGAACCGGCCGCCTCGGTGCAGGGCGCTCCCACCTGTCCCGGCACGCAGGTCGGGGGCACGGACACGTCCCCGTTGAACAGCTGGACGGCCAGGCCGTCCACACCCGTGTTGTCGACCGGGTCGATGACCCAGATCGTCACGGTGACGGGGTCTGCGGTCATCGTGAAGCTGGCGGTGCCGTCGTTGCCACCGAGGACGGGCACGGTGACCGCGGCCCCGCCCTGGTAGCCCGCCAGGGCGGCGGTGACGTCCCAGTCGCCGTCGCGCAGCCCTGGCTCGAGGATCGTCCCGGTGATGCGGTACGTGCCGTCGGCGCCGGTCGTCGCCCTGAAGGTGGTGCCTTCGAACCGGGCTGTGACCGCCACACCGGGGAGCGCCCGCAGCGAGCCGCCCGAGCCGGTAGTCACGGTCCCGGTGATGACGCCGAGTCGCGACAGCGCGACGTTGTGGACGTTCGCCGTCCTCGTGTCGCCGGCGTTGACCGTGACCTGCAGCTCGCGGCGCTCGTAGCCGTTCGCCTGGACCACGACCGTGTACATGCCCGAGGGGACGGCACCGAAGTCGACGAAGCTCGTGCCGGGCTCGGACTGACCGACCTGGGACATGCCGTTGATGGAGAGCGTGACGACCGGCCCGGAGACGGGGACGCACGTGGTGGCCGGTGTCGCCCCCTGGCACTCCTCGACGCCGTTCACGTGGCTGCGCAGCACGTTGACCCGGAGCTCGCCGTACTTCCGCAGGATGAACAGGGCAGTGGTGTTGGAGGAGCCGACGTTGACGACGACCGTGCGTTCCACCGGGTCGTACCCAGGGAGGCTCGCGCGGATCCGGTACTCGCCGGGACGCGCGAGCGTCCCGGTGCCCTCCGCCGTCTGGGCGAGGTCCGTCCAGACGACGGGTGCGGTGCTCCCGGTCGGCGCCCCCGCGGCGAGCGACACCGTCCCGGCGCCCGGCGGCGCCGAGAGGACCTCGAAGGTCACCTCCTCGAAGAGCGCACCGGGAGCGGTGCCTGCCCCGACGAGCTCGACGGTGCCGCTGAACGACTGACCGGCCGGCTGCATCTCCAGGATGAGCTGGGTGTCGTCGGCGATCGCGATGTTCGAGCGGTTGAGCGCGAGGTAGCCCGAGGCGGCAGGCACGACGATGTCCACCTGGTCGGCGACGAGCGGCAGGACCACGTCTCCCGGCTGCAGGCCCACCGTGGGTGCGGTGGCGAACACCCGGAACAGACCGTCGGTGCCGGTCTTCACCGAGACGGTCCGGCGGATCGCCGACAGTCCGTTGTAGCCGACCACACCGCTGATCTCGACGGTGTGCACCCCGGCGGACTCGGCACCGGACGCCTTGAGCTGGCTGACGAGGCGCCCGGTGAAGTTCCGGGTGGCTCCGGTGAGGACCACCGGGACGGAGCGCTCCTGGTTGTCCGCGACGACCAGGCCCACGATCTTCCCCGTGAAGACGGTGTTCGTCGGGCTCACCCACTCCACGTCGAGGACGTACTCGCCGGCGGGGAGATGCGTGAGCTGGACGTATCCGCTCTCGTCGGCGTCGCGCTCGAGCCGCAGCGCCTCGGCCTCGTCGCCGCCGACGCGCCTCGGGGTGACGGTCGCTTCGTCCGCATTGGTGAGGGCGCCGTTCCCGAGGTCGATGAGGACCGTCACCGCGACGCGGCCGAGGCGGTCGATCGTCGCGTCGAAGCGCCGCACGTCTCCTGGGGCGAGAGTGATCTCGGTGGGTGCCTGGGTGTAGCGGTACTCGTCGCTCCCGGGGCGCACGGTGAGCTGGTAGGTCCCGCTGGAGAGGTTGATCATCGAGTACGAACCGTTGTCGCCGGTATAGGCGCAGCGAGCGGGCGCGGTGATGGTGCAGCTCGGCGGCGTGGTCCCGGCGGCGCCGTCGACGGCGCACGGATCCGTCGTCACGGCGGTGCCGCGCGGCACGGCGACGACGCACGTCCCCGCGGGGACGGCGCCGACGCGCGTGAGGACGGTCCCGGTGAGCGCAGGCCTGGGGAAGAGAGCGACCTGGCCGGCCGTCACGGTCTGGTCCATGGCGACGCGCACCTTGACGGTGCCGGGCTCGTAGCCGGGCGCTGACACGGTGAGCGTGTAGATCCCGGGCAGGAGGCCCTCCTCGCCCGCGCCGGGGATGAGGTACTCGAGGTTGGGGTCGGACGTCACGGAGACGGGGCGCTGCGACCCGTCGACCTTCTGCGCCGTCAGCGAGACGGTCACGAGGCACTGCTCGCCGGGCGCCAGCGCCGTGCACGTGAGCTGGCCGTTGGTGCGGGCGTCGCTCACCCGGCCACGGATCCGCGAGGTGGACACGAGTCCGTCGCCCTCGACGACGGTGAGGACGAGGTCGGCGGTCGTCGCAGCCCCCGGCCCGACCCGCACGGTCGTGTACCCCGTGAGGTGACCGAAATGCTCGGCGGCGAGCACGTAGTCGCCGGGCGTGATGCCGTTGAAGCGGAAGGAGCCCGAGCCGTCGGACGTCGCCATCGTCTTGTACACGTGCTCGTCGTTGCGCAGGGTCAGCCCGGCAGCGCTGAGCCCGGTGCCCGCCGGGTCACGGACGGTGCCCTGCACGACGCCGCTGCCCGAGGTGAGCAGGACGTCGAGGACTGCCGCGGACGATCCAGCCGTGAGGTCGATCTCCTGGGTCTGCGGGGCGAAGCCGGGCGCTTCGACGGTCACGGTGTACCGGCCCGGGATCGGGAGGTCGACGAGGGTGAAGGACCCGGGCAGCCCGCCGGTGACGGTGGACGCGGTGCGGGTGACGTCTCCGTCGCTCGCGGTGACCGTCGCTCCCCCGAGGCCGGTGACGAAACCGAGGGAGTCGGGGCCGGAGACCATGCCGCTGAGCGTGGCAACCCCCTGGGACAGGGCGATGTCCGTGGTCCGTGAGCCGCCCGCGGCCAACGTCACGAGCGTCGACTGCGCCCCGAGACCGGTGCCGCTCGCGGTGACGAGGTACGTGCTGGGGGTGGACAGACCCTCGACCGACCAGGAGCCGACGACCCCGGTGGTGGTCGTGCTCGTCGTGATGGTGCTCGTGCCGTCGGTGATGACGATCTCGACACCGCCCTGGCCCGCTCCGCCTGGTCCGGTCACCCGACCGGTGAGGCTGCCGTCGCCGGCGACGAGCTCGACGTCGACTCCGCCCGCCGCGGCCTCGGCACCGGAGACGACGTGACGCACGGTCTGGTAGCCGGGCTTGGAGATGGTCACGAGGTAGTTGATGTTCGGCGAGAGGCCGACGAAGGCCCACGTGCCGTCCGTGTCCGTCGAGGTGCTGCGCGACGTCGCGAGCGCTGTCGTCGACTCGAGCACGAGGGCGCGTGCCGAGGTCTTGGTCAGCGGCTCGTCGTCCCTGTCGCGAGAGAGCGCGGAGCCGACGGTCGCCGGGACGGGGACCGCGCGGGCGAACGACCCGCCGCCACCGCCACCGCCGTCGGCTCCGCTGCCGGGCGTCCCCATGGCCTGCGTGTCGCCGGACCCGTCGGTCTCGATCCCTTCGCCTCCGTCCGCGTCGGCGACGATGCTCGCGGGCGCGATCTCGACCTGGACGCCGGACGGGTCCGTCGCCGTGACGACTCCACCGACGCGCACGCCCGGGTCCACCGCACCGGCTCCGTCGCCCGCACCGCCACCCGTTCCTCCGGTGCCGTCCCCGGCCTCGCCGTCCGCACCTGCAGCGCCGTCAGCGTCCTCTGTGCCGTCAGGGTCGTCGCCTCCGGCCTCTTGTGCGGTCGTCTGCTCGCCGTTCTCGTTGATCGTCTGCGTCAGCCACGGCACGCCGACGAGCATCCCGCCGCCCCACATGACGACGACCATCGTCAGTGCGACCACGCGGATCATCGCCGACGTCACGAGCGGCCGGGTCGTCACGGTGCCCCGGAACCGGGCGGGCGCCTGGAGCCCCCGGGCCTCGACGGAGAAGTCGCGTCGGTCGAGGTGGCCGGTCAGCTGCGGGCGGAGGTTGCGGGCGCGGGCGGCGAGCGTGACGGTCTGGCGTGCCGGGACGGTGATGTGCTCCGTCGGCAGCTCGAGCCGCAGACCCTTGGCGGTCTGGGTCGACAGGGCGATCTCGACGGGCAGGGTACCGGTGTTGGACACCACGACGCTCAACCGTCGGCGCAGTCGCATGCGGGAGTCGGCGGGCTCGACGGCCAGCAGCACCTCGCTCGGTGCGTCGACCGTGAGGGTGCTCTCGACGAGCGTCGTGGCGCGCGAGCCACCTGCGGCCGTCGGCGCGCTCGCGCCCGGCACGAGCGCCTGGACCACGACGACGAACGGGTACTCGCCCGCCATCGCGCCGGTGACAGGGACGAGCGCGGCCTCGGCGGAGACGGTCATGTCGGCGTCGACGGAGTCGAGCCGGACCGGTTCGGGCGCCCACCCGTCGTCGAGGCCGATGACGGTGATCATCATGTCTCGTGGGCCGTCGGCGAGGTTGCGCACGTGCACGCGCAAGATACCCGCCTGCCCTGCGGGAGTGTGGGCGCCGGGCTCGACGACGACGCTCGGGGCGCCACCTGCGGTGGTGGTCGTGGTGGTCTCGCTCATGAGGTCGCGTCCAAGGTGAAGTCGTAGATCGCTGCGTCGCTCTGCCCGAGGGTGATGGCGGTGGAGGTCTCGAGCGCGGCGGCGCCGCTCGCTGACATGACCTCGATGATGTAGTGGGCGGGGGCGTCGACGTCCTCGAAGAGGTAGCGTCCTGTCGCGTCGGTGCGGGTCACCATCCGGGGCGCCGCCGCGGTGCCGTACTCCTGCGCGGTGTAGAGGCGCAGCTCGAGGCCGGGAGCCACGAGACCGTTCGCGCGGACCGTGCCGCTGATCGACGCCGGCGAGACGAGCTGGGGGTTGAGCGTGGCGGTCTGCCCTGCGGTGAGCGTGACGATGCTCGAGGTGGACCGGGTCCCCTTGCGGGAGAACGTCACGGTGTAGGTGCCGGGCGGAACGTTCTCGAGCACGAAGCTCCCGCGCGCGGCCTCGGGGGTCGACGCACTCGTGACGGAGAACGTCGAGGTGCCGGAGGACGCCGTGACCTGGACGTTCCCGGCGGGCTGTGGTGCGCCGCCGAGCGCGGCCTGCGACACGACACCGACGATGCGTGCCGACGAGACACGCATGGCGACGTCGACGCCCGAGACGGCCGACGCACCGGTGCTCACGGTGCCGTGGCCGTCGATGGTCACGGACACGACCTGGGACGCGAGGTCCGCACGGGAGAACGTCACCGTGTACGTGCTCGGCAGCGGGAGGCCGCTGATGCGCCACGCGCCCGCGGGCGCGCTGCTCTGGGTGACGGTCTGGCGGGTGACAGCTCCGTCGCTCACGGTGACGGTGATGCCTGCGGGCGTGACCCCGCCCGGGGTGGAGACGAGTCCCGTGAGCGTCCCGGAGGACTGCCCGAGCGTCACGACGACGCCGCTGAGCTGTTGGGCGTCGCCGAGGTTGACGCTCAGGGTGGCCGGGGCGTACCCGGGTGCGCTGACCACGACGGTGAAGGTGCCGGGGGTGGGCAGCCCGCGCAGCGTGAAGCCGCCGACGTCGTCCTGCGTGAGGCTGACCGTCTGGACGACGGTCTGGCCGTAGGTCGCCACGACGGTCGCACCGGGCACCGGGCCTGAACCCGAGACGACCCGGCCGGTCACGGAGCCGTCCCCGTCGAGGAGGCTGACCTCGATGCCGTCGCGGTTCTCGCCGGCGGCGACGTCGATGCGGTGCACCTGCGTGCTGAACCCTGCCTTGGACACGACGAGGTCGTAGACCCCGGGCGACGGCACGCTCGTCAGCGAGAACTGGCCGTCCGCACCGACCGGGACCGTCCGTACGACGGCGCCGTTCCCCCTGGCGCCGGGCTCGGCCCCGGCGCCCTGGCCGGCTCCCGCGGTCGGGTCGACGAGCCCGTCGAGCACCTGGGCCTCGAGCGGGATCTGCAGCTGGGCGGTGGCCCCGGCGACGTCCGCGCCGGTGACCGTGCCGGAGAGGGTCGCCGGGATACCGCCGAGCAGGACGCTGAGCCCTGTGACTCGCTCGCCAGCGGTGAGGTCGACGATCTCGGCATCGGCGTCGGCGACGGCCGAGGGGTACCAGACCTCGGCGAAGCCGGACCCGAGGAGGCGGATCTTGTAGCTGCCCGCAGGGAGGCTGCCGATGGCGAAGGTCCCGTCGGCGCCTGTCGCGGTCGTCGCGATGGCGGCCGACGTGTCGGACTCGTCGAAGACCTCGACGGAGACGCTATCGACCGGCTGGCCGTCGGAGAGCAGGAGGACCGTCCCGGCGATGCCGGCGGTCCCGCTCGACGTGTCGGAGAACTGCGCCTGCGCGACCTGCAGGGCGAGGTCGCGGTCGGCGGCGGAGCGGGCGAGGACGCTGCTCAGCCCGAGGGAGATGACGACCGCGAACACGGTGACGGCGACGAGCAGGCCGACGAGGGAGAGCGCGGAGCGCGCGAAGCGCGGCTTCTGGATGAAGACGCCCGATGCTGCGGGCACGGCAGCCTGCTCGTCGGTCGTCGCGTCGCCGTCGAGGTCGTCGGACGGTGCCGAGGGCACCGTCGTCGCTGAGGAGGTGCCCGTGCGGCGGGTCCGCGCTGCGTCGTCGACGAAGAGCCCGAACGGGCGGACGGCGAGCGCCCCGAAGACCGGCCTGCGTGCGGTGGTGCGCAGGGTCGTCGTGAGGTGCTCGCCGGGCGCGAGCCGGAAGCGGTCCGGCGCGAAGGCGAAGGCGATCTTGTCCTCGGCATCGACTCCCCGCAGCCGGCCGCGCAGGATGGTGTTGCCCTGGTTCTCGACGACCACGCCGAACTCGCCGCGGCGGCCGGCGGTGACCGTGGCGGGGTCGAGCCGGACCTGGAGTCCCGGCTGCTCGGGGACGGTGACGACGATCTCCTCGATCGCCACGACCTGCTCGTCGGTGGCCTCGCGGACCTGGACGGCCATGCGTCGCGCGCCGGCGGGTACCCCGACGGGCAGGGTGAGGCCGACGCGGATCTCGGCGCTCGCATCGGGGAACAGCCGCGCGTCCGGGTCGTCGACGGTGACCCAGGACGGGTCGGCGCCGAGGAAGCGCAGGGAGTAGCCGGCGATGACCTGGCTCGTGTTCGTCACGGTGACCGTGACGTACGACGGAGAGCCGGGGACGACGCTGATCCGGCGCTCGGAGAGCGAGACCCTCATGTCAGCTCCCCCTCGTCGTGTCGAGGTCCCGCGTGGCGATGACGCCCGCCGTGACGGTGACGAGGCCGGTGGCACGTACCGCCCCGTCGGCGGAGACGGTCAGGGTGTAGGTGCCGGGGGCGAGGCCGCTGAAGGCGTAGGCGCCGGGGCCGGAGCTCGTGCTGCCCGTGATCGTCGTCCACGACTGCGTGCCGTTGGTCGCGACCACCTCGGTGCCGAGGACCGGGGCACCGTCCTGCGTGACACGTCCGCTGATGCTCCCGAGGGACGGTGACATGGTGACGCCCACCGGCTCGTGCTGGACACCGTCGAGGAGCTCGACCGGCACGCTCTGCGCGCCGTACCCGGGGGCTGTGAAGGTCAGCGTGTAGGAGCCGGGCGTGGCGAGTCCCGAGACCGTGAAGCTGCCGACGTCGCCGCTCGTGAGGCTCGTCGCGGTGACGGCCGTGGTGCCGCCGCCGACGCTCACGGTCACGCCGCCCAGGCCGGTCCCAGCCGGGTCGACGACGCGACCGGTGAGGAGCCCGACGCCGTCGGCCATGACGACGACGAGGTCGTTGCGCGACTCCCCCGCCGCGAGGTCGACGACGACGGTGCGTTCCCCGAACCCCTCCTTGGTGAACGTCACGACGTAGGTGCCGGGGGTGGCGAGCCCGGGCAGGACGAACGATCCGACGACGCCGAGCGTCGGGGTGCCGACGACGACCGGCTGGCCGTCGACCGTGGTGGTCACCTCGACGCCGCCGAGCGGGTTGGTCCCGTCGGTGACGGTCCCGCTGATCTGACCGGCGTCGGAACCGAGCCGGACGTCGGTGACGAAGCGGCTCTGCCCCCCGGCGAGGCGCTCGGTGAGGGTGGCGGGCTGGTAGCCCTCGGCTGTCACACCCAGCTCGTACGTGCCGGGGGCGGGCAGCGCGGGGAAGCTGTAGGTCCCGTCGGCGGCGGTCTCGGTCGTGTACTCGACACCCGGTTCGGCGGCGGCCCACTGCGGGCGGGCGACGACCGTCGCGACGACCGGCTCGCGGGTGTCCCCGACCTCGACGACACCGGACAGCGACGCCGGGAGACCGACGACGACCTGGCTGACGGGGTCGGTGATCTCCTGGGCACGCGCACGGACGGGTGTGGCCCCGGTCTCGCTCGGGGCGCTCGGGTACCAGACGGTGTCGTAGCCGGCTGCGCTGAACCGGAGGAGGTATGCGTCGGGGAAGAGCCCGGCGACCGTGAACGTCCCGTCCGCCTGGGTCGCGGCGGACGCCTCGACGACGAGCCCGGCACGGCTGGTGCGCAAGGCCTCGACGGTGATGCGCCCGACGCCCTCGCCGTCGGAGGCCGCGGTGACCGTCCCGGTGAGCGTGCCGCCGACGTCGGCACCGACCGTGCCGTCCTTGGACAGTGCACCGGCGGGCGGTCCCGTGCCGTCGGCGGAGCCGCTGGCGGCGAAGAACGACGCGGGCGAGACCTTCGTCAGGGGGTCGTCACCGAGCACACCGCGGATCCCGACGAGAAAGATGAGGGCCCACAGTGCGACGACCGCGAGCAGGATGAGGACGGTGAGCAGCCCTCGGCTCACGAGCGGACGCTGGCGGAGCATGAGCGAGCGGGACTCGGAGAGCTCGCCCGCCTCGGCATCGACCCGGAACGGCCGGTCGTGGTCGGAGCCGAAGACCTGGCGCGGTCCGGTGGCGGTGACGGTCGAGGTGACCGTCTCGCCGGGTGCGACGGTCAGCGCGGACGGGCTGATGGTCGTGCTCAGGCCACGGTCGGGGTCGCGGGCGCGGAGACCGACGTCGAGCGGGACGTTGCCGAGGTTGACGCTCTCGACGGTGAACTCTCCGCGGCGCCGGGCCCGGACGACGCTCGGTGTGGCACGCAGCTCCATGCGCGGTCGGGCCGCGACGACGAGCTCGAGGTCGTGGTGCACGGGCACGGCGCCCGGCGCGCTCCCCCGGACCTCGACGGTCAGCTGGTGGCGCCCTGCGGCGAAGGTCGGCGGCACGGCGAAGGTCAGGGTGATCTCACCCTGCGCGTCGGGGAAGAGCGGGAGCGACGCGGGACGCGCGCGCACGATCTGCGGGGAGATGCCGATGACGACGGCCGTCACGCCCTCGATGACGGTCTCGGTGTTGACGACCTCGAGCGTGAGCTCGACCGACTCTCCGGGGACGGCCTCGAGCACGCCCGTCGTGCTGAGGATCCTCATCGGCCGCGCGCCGTGCGCGGTGTCTCCGTGACCGGCCGCGGGAGCACGGACGCCCGGGCGCTGATGTCCGCGACGCTCGTGGGTGCCGCCTCCCAGTCGTACGCGTCGGACGCAACGGTGACGAGCAGCGTGAAGGATGCTTTGAGGCCTCCCCCGAGCGCACCCCAGAGGTCGCGCGGGCGGTTGAGCTCGTCGGTCGCGAGCGCGACCTGGATGGAGGAGTTGAGGTCGGCCTCGACCGCCCAGTCGGGAAGCACCTGGACGGCGAGCAGCCGGGTGAGGACGTCTCCGAGGAGCTGGTGCTCGTCCCGGACGCTGCCGGCCCACGCGCTGACGAGGTAGCTCAGCTGGACGAGCGGGAGCGGTGCACGACGCTCGATCTGCCCGTCGCTGCCGACCCGCGGAGCGGACGCACGTGGCGGCTGCGGGCTCCGCGAGACCGAGTAGAGGAAGGCGCTCACCGTGATCCGGTTGACCTGCGCCGACCAGCTCCCCGACGGGGTGTCGAACGCGAGGTCGCCCACGTCCTCGGGGAGCGGAAGGGTACGTCGGAGGTAGAGCTCGAGCGCGTCCTCGACTGCTGGGATCAGCACGTCTGTCTCCCCTCCGGTCGTCTGGTCGCCGTCCCCCGGGCCGTGGGCAGGCAGCACGCGGGGCACGCGGCGCGCACGGGGATCACCGTAGGCGGGGCCCGGTACCAGCAGCATCGGTAATCGCTACGGAAGTTCGTCCGTCGACCGACGCTCGGGTGCGGCTCGGGTCGGCGCCGGTGCCCGTCAGCCGACGGTGGTCGTCATGGAGCCGGCCATGACGACCTGGATGACGCCGCCGTACGCGCACGTGCAGACGTTCCCCTGGGTCGCGACGGGCACCCCGCCGATGGTCGTCTTCGCGGCCCCGGGAGCCCAGGTGCCTGTCGTCACGGGCACGCAGGGCATGGGGACGAGCACGCCGAGCGCCATGGCGGTCGCGGACGCGACGGTCGGGTTGGACAGGGACATGCACATCCCGAAGGGGGCGACGTTGAGGAACGGCTGCATGTCGGCGACCGTCGCGGCCGGACGGCCTTCGATCATCACGCGGTTCGCGGGCAGCACGTTGAGCACGGCCGGGGCGGCGCCGAACGGGCAGACGAGCTGGGCGGTCGCGACGAGTGCTGGGGATCCCATGGGTCTCTCTCTGTGTCGGGGGCGAGGGCTAGAGCGCGGAGCCCTTGACGGACCGGGTGAGCTCGGAGCCGGTGGTCGTGACGAAGCACAGGACCTCGCGGTCGTCCCCCTGGTCCCAGCCGCGGGCGGACGGCAGGAGGTAGGTGAAGAAGAGCTCCGAGTCGCGGTAGTCCACGCCCACGTACTCCTCGAACTCCTCCGCGCACCGGCCGTCGGCGAAGGTCACGAGCGCCGCGTCGCCGGGATACGTGTCCTCGTCCTCGCCGTCGTAGGCCACCTCCGCGTAGACCTCTTGCTCGTGCGGGAGGGTGCAGTCGGTGCGCACGACGGTCTCGACCTCCGTCGTCACCTCCTCGGGTGCACGGACGCAGTCACCGACCGCGAGCTCGAACACGTCGACGTCGGTGCCTGCCGGGTCGTCCGACCCGGAGCAGGCGGAGAGGGTCACGGCTCCGAGCGCCAGGACGGCGAGCCAGGCGAGCCGCGGTGAGGTCCGACGAGTCACCGGGCGTCCTCCGCGGACGTCTCGGCAGCCGCTGCACCCTCGAGGGCGCTCGCGATGACTTCCTCCGCAGCCGGTCCTGTACGGAGGGAGACCGACTCCACCTCGGCGAGCGCGCCGCGCAGCAGCGAGCGCAGCACGTCGAAGCTCACCGGCACGTCCGGGAGCCGGACGCCCGAGCGCAGGGAGAGCATCCCCCGCTCGAGGTCGAGCTCGACGGCCGACGTCGAGAGCCGGGTGTTCTCGCGGGTCGCCCACTCGGCGACGGCTCCGCGGGCCGCGGCGGGGACGAGCTCTGACCGCACGGCGTAGAACACGACGGCCGGACCGGTCGTCATCACCACGCCGAGAACCGGCTCGCCGCCCGCGACGAGCGGCGCGACGTCGAAGGTCTCGAGGTCCTGGTCGACGTCGAGCGTCCGGCCGTCGGCGGTGAGGGCGGCGATCACCGCGTCGAGGGTCGTCGTCCCGGCGCCCGGGCCCTGGGTGCGGATCGTGGGCTGGTCGGTCACTGTCTGGTCGGTCATGGGGCACCTGTTCCGGCCGCAGCCTTCGCGAGTCGGTCCTGGACGAACTTCAGGAGGAGCTCGCGCGCCGCGTCCACGAGGTCGGGGGCGTTCGCCGCCGCGAGGATCTCCGCGTCGGGCATCGTCTCGAGCTCCGCGACGAACGTCTGCACCTGCTTCTCCGTGGCGATCGAGGGCAGCACGGCGTTCCCGACCTGGACGAGGATGCTCTCTGTCGGCACGGCGTCCACGCGGTGCGCGTCAGTCTTCTTCTTCGACCGCCCCAGCTTCTCCTCGCTCTTGAGCATCATCTTCAGACGCCACGCCAGCCCGCGCGCAGGCTCGACTCCCGCGGCTCCGGTCGGGTTGTCGAGCGCGTTGCGCTTCTCGGCGAGCTCGCCGGTGTCGCCCCACTTCGCCATGACCGAGCCGATCTTGTCCTGCCACGACTCGTAGAAGTACTCAGGGTCGGCGGTCGTCCCCATGGCCGCGAGGACTGCGTCCCGGATCTCGACGAGGCTCTCCTCGGCGTGGACGTTCTCGTCGGAGAGCTCGCCGTCGTCCGCGAGGCGGAGCTTCGCGAGCATCGCGGGCGTGACCGTCTCGCCGTCGACCTCGTAGTTGGCGAGGAACGCCTGGGCGATCTTGTCGCCCTGCACCCCGCGCATGATGATCCCGTCGACCGCGATGCCGGAGTTGCTGCGCATCTGGTTCTCCGCGGCTCCCTCGAGACGCCCGGTCGACTCCCCCTGCAGGGACTTCGCGATGCGGGCGAGGATCTGGTCGGCGATGAAGTGGCCGAGCGAGTGCAGCGTGTCGAGAGCGCTCACGCCGGCCTGGACGGCGCTCGGGATGCCGAAACCTCCGGCGGACGCGACGGTGGCGATCGACGTCACGAGCTCGCTCACCGCGACCCCGGTGCTCCACGAGGCCTGCTCGAGGTTCTTCGTGAATCGCTCGGAGACCTGGAGCATCGGACGGACCATGACGTCCACCGTCTTGGCGTTCGGCGTCCGGGTGCGTGCGTCGAACACGGCGGTGTTGGCCTCGTCCATCCGCAGGGCGCTGTCGGCCAGCGTCATGACGCAGCTGCCGAGCCCGGTGACGGCCGTGACGATGTTCAGGCCAGGGATCACCTTCGCGACCGACGCCGCGACCCCGGGCGAGATGAGCTGTGCAAGACCGGCCGTGTCCTTCGCCGTGCTCGTCAGCGCAGTGAGACCGTCGAAGCCGGCCTTGGCCGCCGCGAGCGCCTTGCGCGGGCTCGGGTCGTCCATGGCCTTGTCGAGGGCCTTGACGAACTTGAGCGTCGCGCTGGCGCTGTCGAGCAGACCGCTGAAGAGGGTCGTGACGGTCGAGATCCCTCCGGCAGCCTTGGTCTCCACCGACTCCGGGAAGTCGGTCTCCTTCGCCGTCCGCTCCCCGCTCGCGACGCGACCGGCCGCCTCCTTCGAGGCGAAGACCGCGCCGCCGATGCCGGTGGGGTCGGACGCGTAGGCCGGGTCGCCCGTGTTGGTGGGATCGAGCTTCTTGTCCTTGCTCTTGCCCGCCGAGGCGACGACGGACTGGACGGCGTCGATGCCCGTCAGGGGCTTCTCGCTCTTCTCGATGACGCCCTCGACCGCGGCGTCCGCGCGCTCCGCGGGCTTCAGCTCACGCTTGGGCGGTGGCCGCAGCGGGATGCGTCGGCGGGCGTCGGCGAGTGCCTTGACGTCGAGCGGGCTGTTGCGCGCCGGCCGCAGGCTGATGAGCTTCGGGTCGGCGGTCGCCCAGACGAGCGCCTCGGCCTCGGCTGCCGCGGTGTCCGGAGTGTGGGTCTTCGCTGCGACCAGCGCGTCGACCTTGGCGACGTACTGCTCGTAGATCGCCTCGACGCCCTTGGGGAGCATGGAGCCGAGCTCGGCCTCGGCGCTCATCGTCGCGCGGACGCTGGCGTTCGTGCGCGCGCGGCGCACCGCGATGAGGAGGCGCTCGGAGGCGGTCTTGCGAGGAGGGGCCACCGAGGCGAGCTGCGCGGCGTACTTCCCCTCGAGCCACGTGAGCTGGTACGCCATCTCGATCGAGTGGTCGTCGGTCCACTCCGGATCGGCTGCGTGCTCCTTCTTGATGAGCGCGAGGAGGGTCTTCTCCTCCGCGAGCGCCTCGGCGAAGAGCGCGTTGAGCTTCTGGAGCGTGGCGGGCGCCTGGGAGCCGTCGCCGGCGTACGCCTCGTCCTTGATGGCGGCGCGCCCCTTCTCGCCCTCGTCGCGGGCGGTAGCGAGGTCGACCTTCTCCGTCTTCTCGAGCGCCTTGCTGTGGTCGTCCTCCTTCGCCGGCTTGTTGCGCTTGAACCAGCCGAAGAACCGGCGGACGCTCGTGCCCGGTCCCTCGGTGACGACGTGGGCGATCTCGTGCGCGAGGACCTTCCGGCCTGCGGCGTCGTCGGGTGCGTACTGGCCCGCGCCGAAGAAGATGTCGGCCCCGGTGGTGAACGCGGCGGCGGAGACGGTGCGGTTGAGGTTCGCGGCGACGGGGTCGTCGTGCACCCGGACGTGGCCGAGGCCGGTGCCGAAGGCGGTCTCCATGGACCGGCGGACACCGGTGGGGAGGGCTGATCCGCGGCCTCGGCGGGACTCGACGAGTGCGCTGGTCGTCTCGTCGAGCGCGCCACCCTCGAAGCCGACGGCCGCTCCGGGCGTCGCCTGTGCGGACCGGCGCAGGTGTCCGCAACCGGCTCCGTGGGCGTGCGGTTCCCCTGCCCCGTCGTCGCCGACGCCGGTCCCGGCGCTGCTGTCGAGGCGGCGCAGCGCACGGTCGGCGAGGGCGTCGGCGTCCTGCTCGGCGGTGGCGTCGGCCCGACCGACCATGAGGCCGGCGACGGGCTGCGGGTCGGCGGCGACCGTCGCGTCGGTGTGGATGGCCGGGGCGAAGGTCTCGGCGCGGGGCGCGGGCCGTTCGTGGTCCTGCACGTTGGTCACGCTCACGACGTCTCCGCTCGTTCGGGCCTCGGCCGCCGCGCGAGGGCTGGTGCTGACCCGCGCCTCGCCATCCTCGGTCGCCGGGGCGGGCGAGCACTACCGCAATCGCTACTGAACTTCTGCGGCGTGGCTCAGGCGAAGGCGTTGGCGGGGACGCGCCGGCCGAGCTTGGTGTACTCGCGCTGGACGGCGAAGTGGAGGTCGCGCATGCCGACGAGGCGGGATGTGGCGACCGCTTCGTAGGCAGCGGAGAGGACGATGTTGCGGATGTCTCCCCCGGCGACCTCGAGGTGTGCTGCCAGGGCGTCGAGGTCGACGGGGTCCGCGGGGTCGGTGCCTGGGAGCTGGTCGAGGTGGTGCTCCCAGAGGCTGCGCCGCGTGGGGACGTCCGGGTCGGGGAAGTGGATCATGAAGTGCAGGCGCCGGGCGAAGGCCTGGTCGAGGTTCCCTCGGAGGTTGGTCGCGAGGACGGTGATCCCGTCGAAGGACTCCATGCGCTGGAGGAGGTAGGCGACCTCCTGGTTGGCGTAGCGGTCCTTGGAGTCGCTCACGCTCGAGCGGCTGCCGAAGAGGGAGTCGGCCTCGTCGAAGAAGAGCACGCAGTTGAGCGACTCCGCCTCGGCGAAGACCTTCTCGAGGTTCTTCTCGGTCTCGCCGATGTACTTGTCCACGACTGTGGACAGGTCGATCTGGAAGAGGTCCATGCCGAGGGCGTCGGCGACGACGTGCGCCGCGAGGGTCTTGCCGGTGCCCGGGCTGCCGGAGAACAGTGCGGCGATTCCGGTGCCCTTGCCACCCTTGCCCTGGAGGTCGCCGAGAGCGAAGACCTCGTCGCGGTGCTGCGCCCAGCCGATGAGGCGGTCGACCTCGGCACGCGTGCGCTCGGGCAGGACGAGGTCGTCGAGCGTCGCGGCGCTGGAGCCGGGGCGTCGGGAGGCGGCGGAGTGACCGGAGCCGCGGCCGAGCCGTCGTGCGGAGTCCTTGACGGTCGCGGCGGTCAGCGGGGTGCCGGCACGGTCTGCGGTGCGGCGGGCGTGGCGGCCGACGACGGTGATCTGCTCGGGAGTGAGCCGGAGCCCGGTGATGGCGCCGTCGGGCAGCTGTCCGCCGAGGGCGAGCCACCACAGCTCGCTGCGCTGCTCGGTGCTCAGGCGGGGCGCGGCGACGGAGACCGGGAGCTCGGCGGCCCAGGCAGGATTCCAGCCGGACGTCCCGACGGCGAGCACCGGCGCCGGGGAGGTTCGCAGGACGTCCACGGCCGGGGCCGCGAGGTCGGCTCCCGCGAGGACGAGGACAGCGCCGCCGAGCGCCGCCTCGAGGACGAGGTCGGCGACGAGCTCTCGTGCGATGCCTATGGGGATGCCGGGTGCCTCGCCGGGGACGTCGGCGGCGGCGGGTGCTCGGCGGAGGTCCGCGAGGAGGCAGACGACCTCGAGCTCCATGCAGGCGGCAGCGGCGAGCGCCACGCCGGCCGTGCCGGGCGGCGACGCGATCCACACGAGCCCTTCTCCTGCGGCCAGTGCACCGGCGACCGCTGCGGTGCCGTCGACGGCGACGGGCGTGACACGTCCGAGGAGCGGCAGCAGGTGGGCCGGCGGGGTCGGGTCGCCCAGGAGGTGCGCGACCACCCGTTCGGCGACCTGCAGTCGGCGGGAGAGCAGGACGTCGTCGCCCGTGAGGGAGAGCAGCCGGTGGCGTCGGAGCGGGCTGAGCGCGGCGAGGCGCACACGCGCCGCGCCGTCGAGCGTGGACAGGCCGACGAGCTCGAGCGCGAGCGCGACGGTCGGGCGGGCGGGTCCGTCCTCGCCGGAGAGCAGCCCGAGCAGGAGGTGGGCCGACGGGTGGAGCTCGCCGAGCAGGGCGACGGCGAGCAGCCGCTCGTCCGCACGCGTGAGGCCGAAGGTCGTCGCGAGAGCAGAGCACGGTTCAGCGAGGCGCGTCAGCTCGGCACGCTCCGCGCTGAGCACGGCGTGGGCACCGCGCGCGCGGGACTCCGCGGACCAGCCGGGTCGACGGTCGATCGCGGCACCCATCTCGTCGACGAGGGCGCCGAGCAGGTCGACGTCCGCGCGCGCGGGGTCACGGGGCTCGTGGTCGGGGGGTGGGACGGCGATGGTGCGCTCCTCGGGTCGTCCCCAGGCTGCTCGGTCCCGGGTCGGCTGAGCACAGGGTACAAGTGCCGTCCGCTCGGCCCACGGACGTATGATCCGAACGACACGATCCGCAAGGGTCGGCGACCCGAATCACCCGACCGTCCGGGGCCGCCGCGACCGTGGAGCGCACCGCCCGACGACAGGAGCCGCCCGTGCAGGACGCAGGAACGCAGGCTCGCGTCGACAGCTGGGTCTGGGCGGTCCGTCTGTTCCGCACCCGCACGCTGGCTGCCGCCGCCTGCAAGGCGGGCCACGTCAAGGTCAACGGCGAGAAGGCCAAGCCAGCCACTGCCGTGCGGGTCGGTGACGAGGTGCGTGTGCGGGGCGAGGGCCCCGAGCGCATCGTCGAGGTGTCGCGGATCGTCGTCAAGCGCGTGGGTGCGACGGTCGCCGCAGAGTGCCTGGTCGACCGTTCGCCACCTCCCCCGCCCCGGGAGGAGGTGGCGTTCGTGCCGTACCGCGACCGCGGTGCCGGCCGTCCGACGAAGCGCGAGCGCCGTCAGATCGACGAGATGCGCGGCCGTCAGGGCGTGTAGATGCTCGGCTTCGCCGGCGCCGTGAACCCGTCTCCGAGGAAGAAGCTCGGGTGCGGCGGCTGGTTGTAGGCCGTGTTCTGCCACGCGATCGCCGTGCGGTACTGGGCGTCGTGGAGCAGGGTCGTCACGCGGTGCGGCGTCTCGACCGGCGTCGCGTAGATGCGCAGCGCCGAGCTGTCGGACGTCGGCCACACGACCTCCTCGCGCCAGTCTCCCCACAGGTCGCCGGAGAGGCTGGGCGTGGCCTTGGTCCCGTTGTTCGACGTGACGCCGGTGGCGGTGAGCAGGCGTGCGTCGCCCGAGGTCCCGTACTTGCTGATCTGGGTCCGGTCGACGAGCTCGCGGACCGGGTCGCCGTCCCACCAGGCGAGGAAGTTCGTGCTGCTGGGCTTGCGGCCCACGGACGCGCCGGTGGCTCCGTTCATGAGGCTGGCGTCGGCCGACGACCACGCCTCGGCGCCGGGGCTCCCGGCGAAGATGTCGGCGGAGACGCCGCGGCCGTTGTCGGCGCCCGACGCCGTCTTCCACAGGAGCTGGCCGGTGCTGGCGTCGGCCATCCAGGAGCTCGGCTGGCTCGTGGACTCGTTGACCTTGAAGTACTCGAGGCCTGGGCGGCTCGGCACGAGGTCGCCTACATGACCGGCGTCGCCGTGGCCCGTGGCCGCGTTCCAGAGGCGCGAGCCGTTGTCGTCGATGGCGAGCGCCCCGTAGAGGATCTCCTGCTTGCCGTCGGCGTCGACGTCGGCGACGGACAGCGAGTGGTTGCCCTGGCCGGCCGTCCCGGAGTTCGTCGACGAGCCGGAGTCGAAGGTCCAGCGGCGCTGGAGCGTCCCGTCGCGGAAGTCCCAGGCCACGACGACGGAGCGTGTGTAGTAGCCGCGCGCCATGACGAGCGACGGTCGCTGCCCGTCGAGGTATGCGGTGCCGGCGAGGAAGCGGTCGACGCGGTTGCCGTAGCTGTCTCCCCAGGAGGAGACGGTGCCGCGCGCGGGCACGTAGTCGACGGTGGAGAGGATCGCACCGGTGCGCCCCTCGAACATCGTGAGGAACTCGGGACCGGCAAGGACGTATCCGGCGGAGGAGCGGTGGTCGGCGCTCGCGCTGCCGATCGTCTGTCCGGTCCCCGACCTCGTGCCGTCGGCAGTCTTCAGGGCGACCTCGGCCCGACCGTCTCCGTCGTAGTCGTAGACCTGGAACTGCGTGTAGTGCGCGCCGGCACGGATGTTCCGGCCGAGGTCGAGACGCCACATCCGCGTGCCGTCGAGCTCGTAGGCGTCGAGGTAGACGTTGCCCGTGTACCCGGACTGCGAGTTGTCCTTGGCGTTGGACGGGTCCCACTTGAGGACGATCTCCAGCTGGCCGTCTCCGTCGAGGTCGCCGACGCTCGCGTCGTTCGCGGCGTAGGTGTACGCGACACCGTCGGGGGTGGTGCCGCCCGCGGGCTTCTGGATGGGCACGTCGAGGTACCCGTTGGCGAAGGTGAGAGACGCGCCTGACGCGGGCTGCTCGACGCCGCCCACGACGGCCCGGACGGTGTAGCTCGCGTTCGCCGCCGCGCCGGAGTCGTAGAGGTTCGTCGACCCGGTGATCGGTGTCGAGGTGATCCTCGTCCCGGCCCGGTAGACGTGATAGCCGGTGCTCGTCGCCTCGGTCCCGAGGAGGCGCCACTGGACGAGGTTGCCGTTCCCCGACCGCACGCTGATGAGGCCACGATCGAGGTCCTCTGCCTGCCAGGACCCTGCCACAGGGGTCGTGGGTGTCGGAGTGGTCGGCGTCGTGCCTGCCTCGGTCAGCTGGAACTGCAGGGCCCCGGACGCGGCGCAGGTCTCCTGGACGATGGCCGCTCCGCTCGCGCGCGACGCCCCGCGGACCGCCATGCACAGCCCGCTCGACACGCTCTTGAGCTGGTACCCGCTGCCCGACGCGGTGATGAACCACTGCTGGTTGGCAGAGGCGGCGTTGCAGCGGTACTGGATGAGCTGGACGTCTCGAGCGGTCGAACGTGCGGGCACGTCGATGCACTTGCCGGACGCGACGCTCGCGAGGGTGTACGCACCGGAGGCTGTCGCTGCGAGCGTGACCTGCTGCCAGCCCGCTCCTGGGGTGCAGCCCCACTGCTGGACGAGGGCGTTGTCGGCCGTCGAGCCGCCGGTGATGTCCAGGCACAGCCCGCTCGCGACGTTGGAGACGGCGAACGTCCCGCCGTCGCGGGGTGCCGCGGCAGCAGCAGGGCTCACGATGCCCGCGATGCTCCCGAGCGCACCGACGAGCACGGCGAGGGTGGCGACGGCGAACCGGCGGGGCCGGGACGGGGAGGGGTGGTTCAGGGGAGGGCGCACGGGATCTCCAGCGACTCGGCGACGGGGTCGGCGCGGAGGGGGCGAACCGCCCGCGGCGAGCCGAAACTAGCACCGCATTCCTGTCGAAAGGTCCCGTATGAGATCTTCTCATCGAGGCTGAAACGTTTCAGCCACCGGCGTCGCGAGGCGTCTGTCGCCGAGCGCGGCACCTCTGGTCGGCCGTCAGGCGAAGCCGCCGACGTAGACGCCGCTCGCTTCCAGCTCGTCGAGCCCGGTCATGCCCGTCCGGGAGGACCCGGTGAAGTCGACGCCCAGCAGGGCAGGCAGGTCACGGAGCTGCGCCACGTCGGTCAGCGGGTTGCCACCGATCCACAGCTCGTCGAGGACCGGGAAGCCGGTGAACGCGGTCGTGTCGGTGATCGCGTTGTCGGCGACGTCGAGCATGACGAGGGCTGGGAGGTCCGCGATCGGCGCTACGTCGGCCACCGCGTTGCGCGGGACCCTCAGACGGTTGAGCTGCGGGAGCCCGGCGAGCGGCGAGAGGTCGGTGACCACGTTGTCCGTGAGGTCGAGCTCGGTGAGCCCGCTGAGCGCCGCGAGCGGTGCGACGTCGCCGATCGCGTTGTCCGCGAGGCCGAGGAACCGCAGATCCGTCAGGTCGGCGAGCGGCGCCAGGTCGCGCAGCTCGTTGCCGGAGAGGCCGAGGTCGGTGAGGACCGGGAGCTCGCGCAACGGTGCCAGGGTGCTGACCTGGTTGTTCGTCAGGGTCAGCCGGCTGAGCTTCTCGTGGCCGGCCAGCGGGCCGAGCTCGACCACGGCGTTCCCGGTGAGGTCGACGACGGCGACCTGGCTGAGCCGTTCCATCCCGGAGAGGTCGGTGATCGGGCCTGCCGGCCTCGAGGCAGTGTCACCGGCGACGGTGCGGTCGACGGCGCAGGAGAGCGTGAGGACGTCCTCGAGATCGTCGTCCGACACCTTCTCGTCCGGTGACCCGGCCCCCATCGCCTCGGCGACGCACCCAGCAAGGGCTGGATCGGGGAAGAGGTCTGCGAGCGTCGACGTCGACGCCAGCAACGAGCACCCGGTGAGGCACGACGCGCCGAGCCCGAGCGACAGCACGACGACGAGGGCCGGTACGGGACGTCTGAGCACGGCGGTCACCCTATCCCGGTACCCGCTCGAGGAGCGTGACGACCTCGTAGTGGCTGGTCTGCGGGAACATGTCGAGCAGGCGCGCTCGGCGGGGCCGGAGCGACGGCATCGCTGCGAGGTCCCGGGCGAGGGATCCTGAGTGACAGCTCGAGTAGATGACGTGCTGCACGGAGGACCGCTCCAACCAGGCACACAGGTCGGGGCCGATGCCTCGTCGTGGTGGGTTGACGATGACGAGCTCCGGGGCCGGGACGTCCTCGCCGAGCGCGAACGACGTGGCATCCCCTGCGGCGAACGTGACCCGGTCCAGGCCTGCCTCGCGGGCGCTGTGCGTCGCGCTGACGATGGCCTCGCTGCTCACCTCGATGCCGACGACGTCTCGTCCGGTTGCCGCACCGCGACCGTCGACGGCGCAGTGCAGCGCGAAGCCACCGACACCGCAGTAGAGGTCCCATGCCGTGGCCGGGGCGAGCTCGGCCACCCACTCCTGCGCCTGCCGGTAGAGGGCTGCGGCGACCTCGGTGTTCGTCTGGAAGAAGCTCTGCGGCCGCAGGTGCAGGTCGATCCCGTTGAGGCGCATGGTGAGCGTCTCCTGGGCGGTGAGGAGGATCTCCCGCTCCCCCTCGACGACGGCCTTGTGCTCGGGCTGGAGGTTGACGGAGACGACGACGAGCGCCGGCAGCGCTGCCTGGAGCGCAGGCAGGTGCTTGCGGATCCGGGTGACGGCCTCTTGCGAGCGCAGGACGAGGCGCAGCATCATCTCGCCGTCCGGCGACAGGGTGACGAGCAGGAACTTCAGCTCTCCGCTGCGGCGTACGACGTCGTACGGCTCGATACCCGCTCGCGTGACGAACTCCGCGAGGACCGGGAAGGCCGCGCTGAGCGCCGGCGGGTAGAGCGGGCACCCGCGCAGGTCCGTGCCCTGCAGCGCCTCGTCGAGGATGCCGAGCGTCGGCTCCGCAGCGGTGCCGCTGACGACCATCTTCGCCTTGTTGCGGAACCCGGCCTCCGCGCTGACGACGGGCGGCAGCCACTCGAGGTCGGCGTGGGCTCCCAGGACGTGCTCGCAGTGCGCCTGCTTCCCCGCGATCTGCTCGGCGTAGGGCTGCTCGATCAGCGTGCAGGATCGGCACCGTTCTGCGACGTAGTACGAACAGTGCATGCGACCGAGCCTACGGGAGCGCGCGGACCTCTCCGCGCGCTCTGCTCTGGCCCGGCCGCGTCCAGGTGAGCACGTAGCGGTAGTACAGGCCCCGTCGGATCCGGACCCCGGGCATGAGCTCGCGGGCGACCTCACGAACCTCGGCGAGGCTCTCGACAGGGTCGACGAACACGACGTCGGGATCCGTCTCGTGGCGCAGAGCCCCCATGACCCGCGCGACGGGGATCGTCAGACCGGACACGAACCAGTCGAGCGCGGTCCGGTTCGCAGCGAGCCCGACGACGACGAGGCGCCCGCTCGGTGCGACGAGGGAGCGGGCGCGCTCCAGCCCTGCTCGAAGGTCCATGTGGTGCAGGACTGCGACCAGCGTCACGAGGTCGAACTCCGCGCCGTCGTGGTGCTGCTCGAGCAGCCCGGACCGAGCGAGGGAGACGTTCGTGAGTCCTGCGGTCCGGGCCTGGGCGACAGCGAGGGCACGCGGGTCCGGCTCGATGCCGGTCACCTGGTCGCTCACCGCAGCGAGTCGCTGGACGAGCAGCCCGTCCCCGCACCCGACGTCGAGCGCACGACCACGTGCTCGACGCGCGTGGCGGAGGATCAGTGGGTGAAAGGCCGTGTTGTGGTTCCAGTACTCGCGCACCGCGACATCGTTGCACCTCAGCCGTGCGCGGCGACAGCCTGCTGGCCGGCTCCTCCCGACCGACCGCCTCGCTCGACGAGGAGGCCGGTGCGCTCGAGGACGTTCTCGCTCTCCCACACGCGCGGATCGTGGGTGGCACCGTGGTCCAGGCGCCAGGCAGCCAGCAGGACCTCGACGACCGTCGGCGCCGCGGGCAGTCGCTGCGGGGTCCGCGCGAGGGCGAGCACCGGGTCGAACCGCAGCCGGACGTCGACCGTCCGACCGGCCGCCGCAGCGGCCACGACCTCGGTGGTGGCCGGCGAGCTGAGCAGCACGAGCTCCTCGACGGGCGTCCCTGCCAGGCGTGCTCGCGCGGCCACCTCACCTCCGTAGGAGTGTGCGAAGAGCGTCCGCAGACCACCGGGCGCGATCTCGGCGGTCCAGTCGGCGAGGTCCTGTGCAGCGAGCCTGCGCTGGTCGCCGCTGGGCGATCCGCTCCAGCCGTAGCGCGCGCCTCCGCCATACAGGCCGGGTCGGACTCTGCGTGCGACGAAGGTGTGGAAGTCTCCACCGGGCCGCCACCATCGCCCGTCCCAGCCCCAGGTGCCGTGGACCATCGTCGCGACGTTGGTGCCGGGCTCCTCGACGCCGGGAACGACCGGAGGCACCGCAGCAGCCCCCCGAGCGCTGACACCCCGCTGGCGCACCAGGACGTCGGCCGCACCGGCGAAGGAGCGCACGACCGCGTCGGTTGACCGCGAGGCGAGGTCGAGCCGGCGGCGAACCTGGTGCTCGAGCCCGGGCGGTGGGGCGTCAGCGGCTGGATCGCCGCCTGGCGGCGCGGAGCCGTCGACCTCTCCCCAGAGCGTCGCCGCGGCTGCGGTCGACTCCCGCTCTCTGGGGCTGTCCAGCATCGAGAGCGCGAACGCACGAGCCGCGTGACGGGACGGGCGTTCGTTGAGCTCTTGCCACCGACTCATGCACCGCTCGCGAAGCTCTCGGTCCTCGGACGGCGCCCGGAGCGTCTCGGGCCAGCCGGAGTCGGTACCGTCCCCGCCCCACCGGTCCGGTCGCTCGACGATCCTCGCGGCGAACCCCAGCGCCTGCAGCTCTGCGTCCAGCCCGACGCACGCCGCTCCGTCGTGCCCCAGGAGCGGAGCGAGCGCGACGGCCCGGGAGACGTTCGTACCCTCGAACCTCTCCGGGACGAGGAACGTCTCCGGTTCGGCAGACACCTCGAACGTGTCGTCCGCCAGGCCACCGTCCTTCGTGC
>NZ_JBDYKL010000011.1:0-100725 GCF_040012415.1 Sanguibacter sp. 25GB23B1 | reverse complement strand
CGGCGAACCCGCGCATGCCGATGCTCGAGGACATGAAGACGATCATGGAGGCCGCGTACTACGGGACGTCGTTCGTGCGTGACGGGTGCTGTCCGTCGGAGCCCGGTCCCGCACGCGCGGGACCGGGCTCCGAGGGTGACTAGCGGCTCGTCTTGCGGGTCTTCTTCGAGACCGCCTGGGCGTCCTCGACTGCCTCGGCCGGAGCCGCCTCGACCGCGTCCGCGGGCGTCTCGGCGCCCGTCTCGATCGCTGCCTCGACGACGGCCGTGCGGCCGGCGCGGACCTCGGCGAACGACGTCCCGTAGTACGCGGCCTCCATGATCGTCTTCATGTCCTCGAGCATCGGCATGCGCGGGTTCGCCGGTGCACACTGGTCCTCGTACGCGCCCATGGCGAGCTTGTCGAGGCGACCGATGAAGTCCTCCTCGGCCACACCCTGCGCCTGGAAGGAGCGGGGCATGCCCACCTTGTCGCGCAGCTGCTCGACGGCCCGTGCATAGGACTCGACGCCCTCGGCGGGAGTGGAGGCGGGGAGCCCGAGGTGCTGGGCGATCTCCTGGAAGCGCTCGGGAGCGACGTAGTGCTCGTACTTCGGCCAGCTCGTGAGCTTGGTCGGGACGGTGCCGTTGTATCGGATGACGTGCGGCAGGTAGGTCGCGTTCGTCCGGCCGTGGATGAGGTGGAACTCAGCGCCCGTGACGTGTGCCATCGCGTGGACGATACCGAGGAACGCGTTACCGAACGCCATACCGGCGATGGAGGCTGCGTTGTGCAGCTTCTCGCGTGCCTTGACGACCGAGTCCTTGGTGCTGCCGGGGCCGCCGACGACCGACTCCTCGATGTTCTCGAAGATGAGCTTGATCGCGTGGAGGCACAGGCCGTCGGTGAAGTCGTTCGCGTAGACGGACACGTACGCCTCGGTGGCGTGCGTGAGGGCGTCGAAGCCGGAGTCGGCTGCGAGGAAGGACGGCATCATCGCGGTGAGGACCGGGTCGACGATCGCGACCGTGGGCGTCAGCGCGTAGTCGGCCAGCGGGTACTTCTTGCCCGTGACCGGGTCGCTGATGACCGCGAACGGCGTCATCTCGGAGCCGGTGCCCGAGGTGGTCGGGATGCAGACGAGGCTGGCCTTCTCGCCGAGGTCGGGGAACTTGAAGGCACGCTTGCGGACGTCGAAGAACTTCTCCTTCATGTCCGCGAACTCGATCTCGGGGTGCTCGTAGAGGAGCCACATGACCTTCGCGGCGTCCATCGGGGAACCGCCACCGAGCGCGATGATCGTGTCGGGGTTGAAGTGGCGCATCTGCTCGGCGCCCTTCTGGACCGAGTCGACCGTGGGCTCGGGGAGGATGTCGTCGATGATCTGGAGCGCGACGCGCTCTCCGCGACGGTTGAGCACGTCGAGGATCTTGTCGACGAAGCCGAGGCGCGTCATGGTCGAGTCGGTGACGATCGTGACCCGGCTGATGCCGCGCATGTCCGCGAGGTAGCGGATGGCGTTCGGCTCGAAGTACGTCTTGGCGGGAACCTTGAACCACTGCAAGTTGTTGTTCCTCCGGCCGATGCGCTTGATGTTGACGAGGTTGACCGCGGAGACGTTGTTGGAGACCGAGTTGTGGCCGTAGGAGCCGCACCCGAGCGTCAGCGAGGGGATGAAGGCGTTGTAGATGTCGCCGATGCCACCGAGCGAGCTCGGGGCGTTCGTGATGATGCGGACGGCCTTGACCCGGGAGCCGAACTCCTCGATGATCGCCGCGTCCTCGGAGTGGATGGAACCCGAGTGGCCGAGGCCGTCGAACTCCACCATCTGCTCGGAGAGCGTGATGCCGTGCTCGGCGCCGTCGGCCCGCAGGACCGCGAGGACGGGCGCGAGCTTCTCGCGGGTGAGGGGCTCGTGGGGACCGACCCCGGAGACCTCGACGAGGATGATGGACGTCTCCTCGGGGACGGTGAAGCCGGCCTGCTGGGCGATCCACACCGGTGACTGGCCGACGACCTTGGCGTTGAGCTTGGCCTCGCCGCAGTTCTCCGAGTCGGCCTGGACGCCGAAGATGAAGTCCTCGAGGAGGGCCTTCTCGGCGGCGTTCGCGCGGTAGGCGTGGAGGGTGGCGAACTCGGCCATGGCCTCGTCGTAGATCGGGGCGTCGAGGATGACGGCCTGCTCGGACGCGCAGATCATGCCGTTGTCGAAGGCCTTGGACAGGACCACGTCGTTGACGGCGCGCTTGAGCTTGGCGCTGCGCTCGATGAAGGCGGGGACGTTGCCGGCACCGACTCCGAGAGCGGGCTTGCCGCAGGAGTAGGCCGCGCGGACCATCGCGTTGCCGCCCGTGGCGAGGATGAGGGAGACGCCCGGGTGGTTCATGAGGAGGTTCGTCGCCTCGAGCGACGGGGTGGAGACCCACTGGATGCAGTTCTCCGGGGCGCCGGCAGCGACGGCGGCGTCGCGCACGACCTTGGCGGCGGCGACGGAGCAGGCCTGTGCGGAGGGGTGGAAGCCGAAGACGATCGGGTTGCGGGTCTTGAGCGCGATGAGCGCCTTGAAGATCGCGGTCGAGGTCGGGTTGGTCACCGGGGTGACGCCGCAGATGACCCCGACGGGCTCGGCGATCTCGGTGATGCCGGTGAGCTCGTCGCGGTTGATGACGCCGACGGTCTTGAGCTTGAGCATCGAGTTGGTGACGTGCTCGCACGCGAAGATGTTCTTCACGGCCTTGTCCTCGAAGACGCCGCGCCCGGTCTCCTGGACGGCGTGGACGGCGAGCGCGCCGTGCTGGTTGAGAGCGGCGACCGATGCCTTCTTGACGATCTGGTCGATCTGCTCCTGCGTGAACGCGGCGTACTCGGCCAGCGCTTCCTTCGCCCCGGCGACCAGGACGTCGATCTGGGTGGCGACCGACTCGTTCACTGGTGTGTCGGTGATGGTCATTGTGTCCCCTTGCGTAGCGGCCCGTGTGAGATCTTTGTCTTGCCCTCAACACTAGGGGTTGTAACCGGCGTCACATGCGTCAAAGGTCCCATGTTTTCTGACCTCACGAACTGGAGCGGTCCGACGTCTACAGGGCAGGACGGTGTCACCCGTAGCCGCACCGGCACACGCGCCTGGCCTGGGACCTGGAGGATCGAGGGAAGATGAAGACGTTCACGATGCTCGACTCGCCGCTCGGCGTGCTGACAGCCGTGGCGACGGACGGCACGCTCAGCGCGCTGTACATGGAGAACGCGGCGCACCGGCCGCCCGCAGGAGCCTTCGGTGCCGCCGATGCCGGCAGGGCAGGCTTCGCGCAGCTGCACGAAGAGCTCGACGAGTACTTCGCGGGGGAGCGGCGCACGTTCGCCGTGCCCACTGCAGCGGCCGGCAGCCCGTTCCAGCACCGCGTGTGGGCCGCGCTCGGACGCATCCCCTACGGGGAGACCCGCTCGTACGGTGAGATCGCGCACGACCTCGGCGACCCGCGGACCGTCCGGGCCGTCGGTGCCGCGAACGGCCGGAACCCGATCTGCATCGTCGTGCCGTGCCATCGCGTCATCGGCGCGGACGGCACGCTCACCGGCTACGCCGGTGGCCTCGAGCGCAAGGAGATCCTGCTCGCCCTCGAGAACCCTGCCCGAGCGCGGCCGCTGTTCTGATGCAGGACCCTCGCCGATGAAGTCACCGTTCGATGCTGTCGTGTCCCGGCACGGCCCGACGATCCTTGCGGTGTGCCGTGCGGTCGTCGGGCCGAGCGACGCCGAGGACGTCTGGTCGGAGACGTTCCTCGCGGCGCTGCGTGCCTATCCGGCGCTGCCCGAGGATGCCAACGTCGAGGCCTGGCTCGTGACGATCGCCAAGCGCAAGGGGATCGACGCCCTGCGCGCCGGGGCTCGGCGTGCCGACCCGGTCGCCGAGGTCCCCGAGCGACCCGATCATGCTGTCGTCGATCCTGTGCGCAACGACGACCTCGTCGCCGCGCTCGCAGCCCTCACCCCGCGTCAGCGCGAGGTCATCGCCTACCACGTGCTCGTCGGCCTGCCGTACGCCCAGGTCGCCGAGATCGTCGGCGGGACCGCGGTCGCGGCGCGGCGGGCAGCGGCGGACGGGCTCGCGCGGTTGCGTCGCACCTACCCCCTGGAGGCTCGTCATGGCTGAAGAGCACGCCTTCGTCGCCCCGGCGGCAGAGGGTCCCGACGCCGAGGATGCCGAGGATGCCGCCCTGCTCGCCTCGCTCACCGTCCCGGACGACCCGGCGATCGCGCGCCTGCGGGCGCGTCTTGTCGCCGCGGCGCAGTCCGACGGGCTGCTCGACGTCGCCTACCGTGTCGTCGGCTCGCCCGTGGGTGACCTGCTGCTCGCCGCGACCGACGCGGGCCTCGTCCGGGTGGCGTTCGCGAGCGAGGGGATCGACCTCGTCCTCGACGTCCTCGCCCGCCGGATCAGCCCACGGGTGCTGGCCGCACCCGGACGGCTCGACGACGTGGCCCGTGAGCTCGAGGAGTACTTCTCCGGTCGACGCAGGGTGTTCGACCTGCCGCTCGACCTGCGGCTCACCGCGGGCTTCCGACGGGACGTCGTCGTGCACCTGTCCGAGATCGCCTACGGGGAGGTTGCCAGCTACGCCGCCGTGGCTGCTCGGGCGGGGAGCCCGCGGGCCACCCGCGCGGTCGGGTCGGCATGCGCGCGCAACCCCCTCCCGCTCGTCCTGCCCTGCCACCGTGTGGTGCGCTCGGACGGCAGCCTCGGCCAGTACGCCGGCGGCGCGGCGGCCAAGTCCTGGCTGCTCGATCTCGAGCGTGGTCGATGAGCACCCGGGCAGAGCCGACGAGCACCCAGGTGCACCTCTCGTACCCCGAACCCATCACCCTCGGACCGCTGCTGCGCACCATCGACGCCCACGCTGTTCCCGGCCTCGAGGTGTGCGACCTCGCGGCCCGGCGACACTCGAGAGTCGTGCGCGGCGGCGAGACGGTCGTCACCGTCGAGTGGGCCGCCCCCGGACGTCTCACGCTCAGCGCCACGGGCTGCACCGGGCCCGTCGTCGTCGACGACGCCCTCGTGGGACTCGTCCGCCGGTGGCTCGACCTCGACCGCGACGTCGACGTCGCCGACGCGCACCTGCGGCGCTCCGAGCTCCTCCGTCCGCTCGTGGCGGCGCGTCCCGGGCTGCGGGTGCTCGGGTCGACCGACGGCTTCGAGACGGCTGTCATGACGGTGCTCGGGCAGCAGGTCTCCCTCGCCGCTGCGCGGACGTTCGGGGGTCGGCTCGTGGCCGGTCTCGGGTCTCCGGCACCCGCAGGGCTGCGGGCGTTCCCTGGCCCGGCCGTGCTCGCTGCGACCGACGCCGAGGACCTGCGCGCGCTCGTAGGCCTCACCCGGGCCCGGGCTGCCACGGTCGTGACCCTCGCGCGAGCGGTGGCCGACGGAGCCGTCCACCTCGGGTGGGAGGTGGCCGGTGCTCCACCCGTGCACCACTCCAGCGAGGACGGCGTGCCGGACCCCGACGAGCTGCGGGCGTCCTTGATCGCGCTGCCGGGAATCGGCCCGTGGACGGCGGACTACCTCGCCCTGCGTGTGCTCGGGGACCGGGACGCCTACCCCGCCGACGACCTCGTCTTCAAGCGAGCCCTCGGAGTACCCACCGGACGGGCGGCTGCCGCGCTCAGCGGAGACTGGGCACCGTGGCGTGCCTGCGCGGTGACGCACCTGTGGACGCAGGCCGTCTACGGATGAGTCCGACGGCGCGGTGTCGTGGGTGGTGCAGTGGTGCCCTCGATAGGATTCGAACCTACGACCTTCTGCTCCGGAGGCAGACGCTCTATCCCCTGAGCTACGAGGGCGGGGACCATGGCCGGGATCGACGCACAGGCATCGGCCGGATCAGGCATGGAGCACATTACCAGCCCCGGGCGACGGAGATGACTCGAGGCGCTCGCGGGGACCGTGGGCAGCGCGCCGGGCGGCCGCTCAGGACACAGGATCACCGATGTACGTCTCGAGGTAAGACGTGATCTCGCCCATCGCTCGGAGCGCATCGCCGTCGGCGATCGCCTCGACGAGAGCATCGTGGTCGTCCTCCGACTGCGTGTGCACGAGTCCGACGACGTTCGTCCGGATGTTCGCGCCGATCGCGTCGATGAGGTTCTCGTAGAGCGACATGAGCACGGGGTTCCCGGCCGCGGCCGCGATCGCCCGGTGCAGCGCCAGGTCGGACGCCACCATCGCGTCGACGTCCCCGCTCGCGAACGCCCGTTGTCGGTCGGCGTTGAGCACCCGGAGGAGCTGCACGTCCTCGTCGGTGCGTCGCTGGGCGGCGAGCCGGGCTGCCTCCACCTCGAGACTGCGGCGTACCTCGAGCACGTGGTGGTGCGTCGCGTCGGCGATCTGCCGACCCATGACGACCGTGAGCTCCGAGTCCGAGAGGACGTAGGTGCCCGAGCCCTGACGGCGCACGAGGAGACCGGCGTGCACCAAGGACTGCACCGCCTCGCGCACCGTGTTGCGACCCACGCCGAGCAGCATGGTGAGTGCGGGCTCGGTGGGGATCCGGCTTCCCACCGGCCAGTCGCCGGACGTGATGTGCCGGCGCAGCTCGTCGACCGCACGGTCGATGAGGCCTGATCTGTCGTTCATCCGATGAACTCTCTCAGCTCGGTGGCGGTCGCGTCCCCGGGTCCGCTCGTCTCCCGGCACCCTACTCGCTGGGCTCCGGGATTCCCCTGGCCCGGAGTCGGTAGGATCGACGGGTGACCCCCACCGAGCTCTCCGACGCCCTTCGCGCTGCCCTCGCCGCTGCCCTCGCCGAGGGCGCGCTCGCCCTCGACCCGGCCCAGATCCCCGACCAGGTCCACGTCGAACGACCGCGTCAGCGCGAGCACGGCGACTGGGCGACGAACGTCGCCCTCCAGCTCGCGAAGAAGGCCGGCATCTCGCCGCGCGCGCTCGCGGACGATCTCGCGACGCGGCTCGCGTCGACGCCCGGGATCGCTCGCGTCGACGTCGCCGGACCGGGATTCCTCAACATCACGCTCGACGCGGCCACGGCCGGTGAGCTCGCCCGCACCATCCTGCGCGAAGGGACCGCCTACGGCCGCGGCCAGGTCGAGGCGGGCACGAAGATCAACCTCGAGTTCGTCTCCGCCAACCCCACCGGTCCCATCCACATCGGTGGCGTGCGGTGGGCTGCCGTGGGCGACTCGCTCGCGCGTGTCCTCGAGGCTGCGGGCGCCGAGGTGACGCGGGAGTACTACTTCAACGACCACGGCGCGCAGATCGACCGCTTCTCCCGCTCGTTGCTCGCCCGCGCCAAGGGAGAGGACGCACCCGAGGACGGCTACGGCGGTCAGTACATCCAGGAGATCGCCGACGCCGTCCGCGCCCAGGTCGCGGCCGCGGGGGAGCCCGACCCGCTGACGCTCCCCGACGTCGAGGCCCAGGAGGTCTTCCGGGCGATCGGCGTCGACCGGATGTTCACCGAGATCAAGGCGGCCCTCCACGGCTTCGGCGTCGACTTCGACGTCTACTTCCACGAGGACACCCTGCACGAGTCGGGCGCGGTCGACCGTGCCGTCGCGCGGCTGCGCGAGGCCGGTCACATCTTCGAGTCCGACGGCGCGACGTGGCTGCGCACGACGGACTTCGGCGACGACAAGGACCGCGTCGTCATCAAGTCCGACGGCGAGGCCGCCTACATCGCGGGTGACATCGCGTACTACCTCGACAAGCGCGAGCGCGGGTTCGACGACGTCATCATCATGCTCGGTGCCGACCACCACGGCTACGTCGGCCGGATGATGGCCGTCTGTGCCGCGTTCGGCGACGAGCCCGGCAAGAACCTGCAGATCCTCATCGGCCAGATGGTCAACCTCCTCAAGGAGGGCCAGCCGCTGCGGATGAGCAAGCGCGCAGGCAACGTCGTGACGCTCGAGGACCTCGTCGACGCCGTGGGTGTGGACGCGGCACGCTACTCGCTCGTACGGTCCTCCGCCGACTCGACGATCGACCTCGACCTCGACCTGCTCGCGCGGGCGACGAACGAGAACCCCGTCTTCTACGTCCAGTACGCGCACGCGCGCACGGCGAACGTCGCCCGCAACGCCGCCGACCACGGTGTGGACCGTCTCGACGCGGCAGGTGCCGACGCGTTCGACCCTTCGCTGCTCACGGCAGAGACCGAGTCCGCGCTGCTGGGGTCGCTCACCGAGTTCCCCCGCGTCATCGCCCAGGCCGCCGAGCTGCGCGAGCCGCACCGCGTCGCGCGCTACCTCGAGGCGCTCGCCGGCGACTACCACAAGTGGTACGCCGAGTGCCGGGTGACCCCCGTGGGCGACGAGGACGTCACCGACGTCCACCGCACGCGGCTGTGGCTCAACGACGCGACCCGCCAGGTGCTCGCCAACGGCCTCGCCCTCCTCGGCGTCTCGGCACCGGAGCGGATGTGAGCGCGCCGTCGGAGGTGTCAGGGGTGGAGCCCCGCACGCTCGACCCGGACGTCTGGCCCCTCACGGCCGCCCTCGACCCGGACGGCGAGCTGTCGCTCGCGGGCATCGGCGCGCGAGAGCTCGCAGAGAGCTTCGCAACCCCGGCCTACGTCCTCGACGAGGAGACGTTCCACTCTCGGGCGCGACTGTTCGTCGACGCGTTCGGGGAGGCCTTCGGGGCGATCGGCAGCGCGGTCGACGTCTACTACGCGGGCAAGTCCTTCCTCTCGGTCGCGGTCGCCCGGTGGGCTCAGGCCGACGGGCTGCGCGTCGACACCTGCACCGGAGGTGAGCTCGCCGTCGCGCTCCGGGCCGGCGTGCCCGGCGCCGAGATCGGCCTGCACGGCAACAACAAGTCGGACTCGGAGATCGCCCGTGCGATCGAGGCCCGGGTGGGCCGCGTCGTCGTCGACTCGCACGCCGAGATCGAGCGGATCGCCCAGGCAGCGCGTGCGGCCGGCCGCACGGCCGACGACCGGGTCCCGGTCATGGTGCGCGTGACGACCGGCATCCACGCGGGCGGGCACGAGTTCATCTCGACCGCGCACGAGGACCAGAAGTTCGGCATCTCGATCACCGGCGGACAGGCGCTCGACGCGTTGCAGGCCGTCCTCGCTCACCCCGAGCTGGAGCTGCTGGGCGCCCACACACACATCGGCTCGCAGATCCAGGACGCCGAGGCCTTCGAGCTCAACGCCCGCACGATGCTCGGCCTGCGCGAGGACCTCCGTGCGGCCAGCGGCTTCCTCATGCCCGAGCTCGACCTCGGCGGCGGGTACGGCATCGCCTACCTCCCCGGGGAGGTGCCCATCGACGTGCGTGCGCTCGCCACCGACCTCGCCCGCGTCGTCGCGGCGGTCTGTGCCGAGCTCGCCACGACCGTCCCGCGCATCTCGATCGAGCCCGGCCGTGCGGTCGTCGGCTCGACGACGGTGACGCTCTACACCGTCGGGGTGGTCAAGCCCGTGACGCTCGACGACGGCAGCATCCGCACCTACGTCGCGGTCGACGGCGGCATGAGCGACAACATCCGCCCCGCGCTCTACGACGCCCGGTACACCGCGCGCCTCGCCAACCGCAGCGGCTCGCCCGAGACCGTGCGCGCGCGCGTCGTCGGCAAGCACTGCGAGAGCGGCGACATCGTCATCCCCGACCTGCAGCTCCCGGCGGACATCGCGCCCGGGGACCTGCTCGCGGTCCCGGCGACGGGCGCGTACGGCAGGTCGATGGCCAGCAACTACAACCACGTCCTGCGCCCGCCCGTCGTGGCGGTCGACAGCGGCGTGGCGAGGGTCATCGTGCGCCGGGAGACCGAGGACGACCTCCTCGCTCTCGACCTCGGCTAGACCCGTATCCTGAGACGCGCTCCCGCGGGCGCGCGCGGCAGGTGAGGATCGTCGGAGACCGACAGCAGGACGAACGTGTGCTCCCCGCCCCGGAGAGCATCGAGATCGACGAATCGAAGGGTGGCACCCGTGCCCGCACCAACGGCGCTCCGCGTCGCACTCCTCGGCTGCGGCGTCGTGGGCACGCAGGTGGTCAGGCTCCTCACCGAGCAGGCCGACGACCTCGCCTCGCGCGTGGGTGCACGGCTGGAGCTCGTCGGTATCGCGGTCCGCGACACCACCGTGCCCCGTGACGCCGTCGTCGACCCCGCGCTTCTCACGACGGACGCCGAGGGCCTCGTCGCCCGCGCGGACATCGTCATCGAGGTCATGGGCGGGATCGAGCCGGCACGATCGCTCATCCTCGCCGCGGTCGCGGCCGGTGCCTCCGTCGTCACCGCGAACAAGGCGCTCCTCGCCGAGGACGGCCCGACTCTCTACCGCGCAGCGGACGAGGCCGGCGTGGACGTCTACTACGAGGCGGCCGTCGCCGGAGCCATCCCGCTCGTCCGCCCGGTCCGTGAGTCGCTCGCCGGTGACCGCGTCCAGCGGGTCGTCGGCATCGTCAACGGGACGACGAACTACGTCCTCGACCAGATGGCGACGCACGGGATGGGCTTCGACGAGGCCGTCGCGCAGGCGCAGGAGCTCGGGTACGCCGAGGCGGACCCGACCGCCGACGTCGAGGGATTCGACGCGGCCGCGAAGGCGGCCATCCTCGCGTCCCTGGCGTTCCACACCCGCGTGACCCTCGAGGACGTCAGCCGCCAGGGCATCACATCAATCACCGCCGACGACGTCGCCTGGGCCGCCACGACGGGGCACGTCATCAAGCTCCTCGCCATCTGCGAGGTCACCCCGGACGGTGTGTCTGCGCGGGTGCACCCGGCGCTCGTCCCCACGTCCCACCCGCTCGCCGGTGTCCGTGGTGCCTTCAACGCCGTCTTCATCGAGGCCGAGGCAGCCGGCGAGCTCATGTTCTACGGGCGCGGCGCGGGCGGCGCTCCCACGGCGTCCGCCGTCCTCGGTGACGTCGTCTCCGTCGCGCGGCACCGGGTGCTCGGTGGCCGAGGACCGGTCGAGTCGAGCTATGCGCAGCTGCCGATCGCCTCGCCGTCGTCGGCGATCACCCGCTACCAGGTGCGGATCGCGGTCGACGACCGCCTCGGCGTCCTCGCGCAGGTGGCGCACCTCGTCGCCGAGAACGGGGTCTCCATCGAGGCCGTCCGGCAGGCGCCGCAGTCGTCCGAGGACGGCACCACCGGCACGGCGCACCTCGTCATCACCACGCACGACGCCGCCGAGTCCGCCCTCGCGGCGACGGTGGCCGCGATCGCTGACCTGGACGCCGTCCAGGACGTCACGTCAGTACTGAGAGTCGAGGGATCCTGATGGCCCACCTGTGGCGAGGCATCATCCGTGAGTACGCCGACCTGCTCCCGGAGCACCTCCAGACGCACGTCGTCACGCTCGGCGAGGGCGGGACGCCTCTCGTGCCAGCGCCCGCGCTCAGCGCGCTGACCGGCGCGGACGTCTACCTCAAGGTCGAGGGCATGAACCCGACCGGCTCCTTCAAGGACCGGGGGATGACCACCGCGATCTCGGCGGCAGCCCACAAGGGCGCGAAGGCCGTCGTCTGCGCCTCGACAGGGAACACGTCCGCGTCGGCGGCGGCCTACGCCACCGCGGCCGGGATGGTCTGCGCCGTGCTCGTGCCCGACGGCAAGATCGCCATGGGCAAGCTCAGCCAGGCCATCGCGCACGGAGCGAAGCTCCTCCAGGTCGACGGCAACTTCGACGACTGTCTCGTCGCGGCGCGCAAGCTCGCCGAGGCGTACCCGGTCGAGCTCGTCAACTCCGTCAACCCGGACCGTATCGAGGGCCAGAAGACGGGGTCGTTCGAGGTCGTCGACGTGCTCGGCGACGCGCCGGACATCCATGCGCTCCCGGTCGGCAACGCCGGGAACATCACCGCCTACTGGAAGGGCTACACGGAGTACGAGGCGGCGGGCGTCGCCACGCGACGTCCGCAGATGTGGGGCTTCCAGGCCGCGGGCGCCGCGCCGATCGTGGCAGGGCACCCCATCACCGAGCCGGAGACGATCGCGACCGCGATCCGCATCGGCAACCCGGCGTCCTGGACGCAGGCCGAGGAAGCCCGGGACACGTCGGGCGGCGTCATCGAGGCCGTCACCGACGAGGAGATCCTCACCGCGCACCGCATCCTGTCCGCGGAGGTGGGCGTGTTCGTCGAGCCCGCGTCGGCTGCCGGAGTGGCCGGTGTCCTCTCGCGCGCTCGTCGGGGACTCGTGCCGGCCGGTGCGCGCATCGTCATCACGGTGACGGGTCACGGGCTCAAGGACCCCCAGTGGGCACTGCGCACCGCCGACGGCGGCGAGATCGTCCCGCAGCGGGTCACGGCAGACGTCGTCTCCATCGCCGACGCGCTCCAGCTCGCCTGAGCCGGCTGTGCAGCTCGGTGCGGACCACGTCCGCGTGCGTGTCCCGGCGACCAGTGCGAACCTCGGCCCCGGCTTCGACTCCCTCGGCCTCGCTCTCGGCTACCACGACACCCTCGAGGTACGGGCGCTCGGTAGCTCGCAGGTGCGCGTCGACGTGACCGGGGAGGGGGCCGGCGAGGTGCCCGACGACGAACGACACCTCGTCGTGCGTGCGCTGCGCATCGCCCTGGACCATGCGGGGGCGCCCCAGACCGGGCTGCACCTCACGTGCACCAACCTGATCCCGCACGGACGGGGTATGGGGTCTTCGGCGGCCGCGGTCGTCGCGGGCCTGCTCGCTGCACGGATGCTCGTCGCCGACCCGGACGCGCTCGACGACGCGACCGTGCTCGCTCTCGCGACCGAGCTGGAGGGCCACCCGGACAACGCCGCGCCGGCCATCCTCGGGGGCGCCACCGTGGCGTGGACCCCCGGTGCAGGCGAGGGACCGCGCGCCGTGCGGCTGCGCGTGCACCCCGAGGTCACTCCCACGGTCGTGGTCCCCGTGTCTCGGCTCGCGACGCGCACGGCTCGCGGTGTCCTGCCCGACGTGGTCCCGCACGCGGACGCGGCGTTCAACGCGGGACGCACCGCGCTCCTCGTCCATGCGCTCGCCCAGGAGCCGGATCTCCTCTTCGACGCGACGGAGGACAGGCTCCACCAGGAGTACCGCTCTGGGGTGATGGTCAGCACGTGGGAGCTCGTGCGCGGGCTGCGTGACCAGGGGATCGCCGCCATGGTCTCGGGCGCCGGACCGACCGTCCTCGTGCTCGACCGAGCCGACCGCTCGGGCGCGGTGGCGGCCGCGGTCGAGGACCTCGTCGGTGGCTCCGACCGGTGGAGGGCGCTGCAGCCGGGGCTCGACCTCGGAGGGGCCGTCGCGGAGCGCGTGTGACCTGCCACGCAGCCGCGGGCCTGGCCTGATGCGGGTGTCCTGGTGATATAGTTGCGGCAGTCTCCCGCACCCTCCGGCAGTCGTCGGTTGGCAGTGTGTCACTCCGATCACCGCGAGATGCCCCGCACGGCGTCACTGTGAATCATCGAGATTCCTGTTGGACAGCCTCGGTGGATCCGGAACCGGCACATCTTCCGGGAGGCAATCCGAGCCACGTCATGTGACGTCATGTCTGACCTGTCGACGTGACGTGCGCTCGTACTACGTACCGGCCGCCTCAGTGCCGTACGTCGACCGCCCGCGGCCCGCCTCTCGAGGCATGAGGCCGTAGACGAGGGGAAGGGTCCTTCGTGACAGAAATCATCGATGCCGTCAGCAGCACTGCAGACGGCTCACCCCGTTCCGGCGCCATCTCGGCGCTCCGGCTCCCCGAGCTGCAGGCGCTCGCCGCTCAGCTCGGCGTGAAGGGCACGTCGAAGATGCGCAAGAGCGATCTTCTCGACGTCATCAAGGCGACCCAGGGTGGCGCGACGACGCGCCCCGCACGCTCTGCGGAGAAGTCCGCCGGCGAGAAGACTCCCGCGACCACGCCGACCGCTGCTCCCGCCGAGGGGCGGACGCCCGACACCGGACCGCCTGCGTCGGCCGAGTCTCCGGTGCGTGAGCGGTCCACCCGGTCGGCGCGCGCTGCCGCCCAGGCAGACACGCAGGTCCAGTCTCAGGCGCCCGCCCAGGAACGGCAGGCACGCACCGAGCGCCCGGACGTCCGGCTCGCCCCGGGTGAGACCGCCGACGAGCGGGCGGCGCGCGCCGCCGCAGCCGTCGTCGACGTCACGCTGCCCGAGCGCGGGCAGCGTGAGCGCGGCTCCCGCCGTGCAGCGCGCGGTGCCGGCGCACCGCAGGACGGCGCAGCCCAGGCCTCGCGGTCCGGCGGGGCGTCGTCCTCCGACGCGACCGCGAACATCATCGACTCCGTGCCCAGCGGCGACGGGGCCTCCCGGCAGTCCGGGGAGCAGCGCCCGTCGCGTCAGCGCCCGGACCGTTCCGGCGAGCAGCGCCAGGGCAGCGAGCGCACCGAGCGCACAGTCAGCGACCGCGCGGAGCGCGGCGGCGACCGTCCGGAGCGCAGCGACCGTGGCGGCACCACCCAGAACGACCGCTCCGACCGCGACCGGAACATCGCCCAGGACGACGACGACGAGCGCGGTGGCCGCCGCCGTCGCGGCCGTGACCGTTACCGGGACCGTGACCGCAAGCGCGGCCGCACGCGTCCGGGCAACGGCACCAACGACCTCCCGGCGTTCGACGACACCGAGGTGACCGAGGACGACGTGCTCCTGCCCGTCGCGGGCATCCTCGACATCCTCGACAGCTACGCGTTCGTCCGCACGAGCGGATACCTGCCCGGTCAGAACGACGTCTACGTCTCGCTCAGCCAGGTGAAGAAGGCCGGCCTGCGACGCGGCGACGCCGTCACCGGCGCCGTCCGCCAGCCGCGCGAGGGCGAGAACACGGGCCAGGCGACGGCCAACCGCCAGAAGTACAACGCCCTCGTGCGTCTCGACTCGGTCAACGGCTCGGACCCGCAGGAGGCCCACGGCCGCGCGGACTTCGCCAAGCTCACCCCCCTCTACCCGCAGGAGCGGCTGCGCCTCGAGCACGCGGACACCACGAAGCTCACGCCGCGCGTCATCGACATCGTCGCCCCGATCGGCAAGGGTCAGCGTGGCCTGATCGTCTCCCCGCCCAAGGCGGGAAAGACGATCATCATGCAGCAGATCGCGAACGCGATCACGGCGAACAACCCTGAGGTCCACCTCATGGTCGTCCTCGTGGACGAGCGCCCCGAAGAGGTCACCGACATGGAGCGGACGGTGAAGGGTGAGGTCATCGCCTCGACGTTCGACCGTCCCGCCTCCGACCACACGATCGTCGCGGAGCTCGCCATCGAGCGTGCGAAGCGGCTCGTCGAGCTGGGCCAGGACGTCGTGGTGCTCCTCGACTCGCTCACGCGTCTCTCGCGTGCGTACAACCTCGCTGCCCCGGCGTCGGGCCGGATCCTCTCCGGTGGTGTCGACGCCTCAGCGCTCTACCCGCCGAAGCGGTTCTTCGGCGCTGCGCGCAACATCGAGCACGGTGGCTCGCTCACCATCCTCGCGTCCGCTCTCGTGGAGACCGGGTCCAAGATGGACGAGGTCATCTTCGAGGAGTTCAAGGGCACGGGAAACATGGAGCTCCGGCTCGCCCGCTCGCTCGCCGACAAGCGGATCTTCCCTGCGGTCGACGTCAACGCGTCGGGTACACGCCGCGAGGAGATCCTCATGGGCCAGGACGAGCTGCGCGTCATCTACAAGCTGCGCCGTGTCATGGGTGCGCTCGACCACCAGCAGGCGATCGAGCTGCTCCTGGGCAAGCTCAAGGACACCAAGTCCAACGCGGAGTTCCTGCTCCAGGTCCAGAAGACGACACCCGGCAACTTCCTGGACGACGAGAACGCCGGTCGTACCATCTAGCCGGTCGCGTCCGACCGTTCCACAGCCGGGCGGGATGATTTCGGTCCCGACCAGTGTTCTGCAACAATGTCCCGTTCGCTTCTGGTTCACGGGGACGGTCCTGTCCCCGACCCAGCGGCATCGTCACTAGGAGATATACCCATGAAGGCCGATATCCACCCCGAGTACGTCGACACCGTGGTCACCTGCACCTGCGGGAACACGTTCACGACGCGCTCCACCCAGACTTCCGGAACGATCGCCTCCGACGTCTGCTCCGCCTGCCACCCGTTCTACACGGGCAAGCAGAAGATCCTCGACACGGGTGGCCGCGTCGCCCGCTTCGAGGCGCGCTACGGCAAGAAGCCCGCGGGCGAGTAGCACCTCCACAGCGCCGGTGGGACGACCGCCGACAACCTCTCCAGGGGCAGTCGGTGATCGTCCCGCCGGCGCTGTCGTGTTTCCAGGGACGTCACGACCGAAGAACAGACGAGTCGAGGAACAGACACACATGAGCGAGTCTTTCGCGGTTGTCGAGCCGCTCCTGGCCGAGCACGCGGAGATCGAGGGTCAGCTCGCCGACCCCGCGATCCACGCCGACGCCGGCCGGGCACGCACGCTCGGGCGACGGTATGCCGAGCTCGGTCAGGTCGTCGCGGCCTACCGGAGCTGGCGGACCGCCTCGGACGACGCCGACGCAGCACGCGAGCTCGCGACCGAGGACGCCTCCTTCGCCGCTGAGCTCCCTGCGCTCCAGGAGACCGCCGACGTCGCGACGGAGAAGCTCCGCCGCGTGCTCGTCCCGCGCGACCCCGACGACGGACGTGACGTCATCCTCGAGATCAAGGCAGGAGAGGGCGGCGAGGAGTCGGCGCTCTTCGCCGGTGACCTCCTGCGCATGTACCTGCGGTACGCGGAGAGGCGCGGCTGGAAGACGGAGATCATCGAGGCGACCGAGTCGGACCTCGGCGGGTACAAGGACGTCCAGGTCGCCGTCAAGGCCAAGGGGACCGTCGCGCCCGAGGACGGCGCGTGGGCGAACCTCAAGTACGAGGGCGGCGTCCACCGCGTCCAGCGGGTCCCGGCCACCGAGTCGCAGGGGCGGATCCACACGTCGGCGGCCGGCGTCCTCGTCTTCCCCGAGGTGGAAGACGCGGGCGAGCTCGAGATCGACCAGAACGACCTGCGGATCGACGTCTACCGGTCGTCCGGTCCCGGCGGGCAGTCCGTCAACACGACCGACTCCGCCGTCCGCATCACGCACGTCCCGTCAGGGATCGTCGTGTCGATGCAGAACGAGAAGTCCCAGCTGCAGAACAAGGAGCAGGCCATGCGTGTCCTGCGCGCGCGGCTCCTCGCTGCACGCCAGGAAGAGGAGGCGGCGGCCGCCAACGACATCCGCCGCTCGCAGGTCCGGACCGTCGACCGCTCCGAGCGCATCCGGACGTACAACTACCCGGAGAACCGGATCGCCGACCACCGCACCGGCTACAAGTCGTACAACCTCGACCAGGTGCTCGACGGCGACCTCGAGCCGGTGGTGCGGTCCGCGATCGACAAGGACGAAGCCGCCCGACTCGCCGCAGCCGGGAGCTGACGGGCGTGGCACGCGACGTCGCGCACCTCGTTCGGTCTGCCGCCGACCGGCTCGTGGCCGCGGGCGTCGACAGCCCGCGCACCGACGCCGAGCTCCTCCTCGCGCACGCTGCAGGGCTCTCCCGCAACGAGATCGCCACCGCAGCGGTCCTCGGTCGGACGCTCGACGGACCCGGGGTCGAGGACGCTTTCGAGGCGCTCGTCGCCCGGCGGGCCGATCGCGAACCGCTCCAGCACCTCGTCGGACGTGCACCGTTCCGTCACCTCGAGCTCGCGGTCGGCCCCGGCGTCTTCGTGCCCCGGCCGGAGACGGAGACGGTCGCGCAGCTCGCCGTCGACGAGGCGCGCGCGGTGCTCGCCCGCACGGGCCCGGTGCTCGTGGTCGACCTGTGCACCGGCTCCGGGGCGATCGCCCTCGCGGTCGCGACCGAGGTGCCGCGGAGCACCGTCCACGCGGTCGAGCTCGACGCAGCGGCCTTCGGCTGGGCGCAGCGCAACGTCGAGGAGGTCCTCGGCCTCCAGGACGTCCCTCCGCGGCTGACGCTCGTCCGGGGCGACGCACGGCGTGCGCTCAGCCCGCTCGACGGGCTCTGCGACGTGGTCGTCAGCAACCCGCCGTACGTCCCGCCGGGTGCCGTCCCGAAGGATCCCGAGGTCGCCCACCACGATCCTGACGTCGCGCTCTACGGGCTGGGAGCCGACGGGCTGGAGGTGCCTCGCGGCATCGCCGCCGCCGCCGCCCGGCTCCTGCGCCCGGGCGGGCTCTTCGTCATGGAGCACGCCGAGGTCCAGGCAGCCGCAGCACGCGCGATGGTCGACGACCTCCGAGCGTTCGACCCCGCGACGACGGCGGACGACCTCAGCGACCGACCGCGCATGGTGGTCGCCCGCCGGAGCGAGAGCGTGCGCGCGGGAGCGGCCCGGAGCATGGAAGACTCTCGGTCGTGAGTACGTCGAGCATCCGCCCAGCCCACGACGCGTCCGAGTGGGGCACCGCCATCGACGAAGCAGTCCACGTCGTCCAGCGTGGAGGCCTCGTCGTGCTGCCGACCGACACGGTCTACGGCATCGGTGCCGACGCCTTCTCCCCGGAGGCGGTCACGGCGCTCCTCGCGGCCAAGGGTCGCGGTCGACAGATGCCGCCACCCGTCCTCGTCGGGTCCGTCGCGACCCTCGACGGCCTGGCGACCGACGTGCCTGAACCGGCCCGTGCGCTGGCCGAGCGCTTCTGGCCCGGCGCGCTGACGATCATCCTCCGCGCACAGCCGTCTCTCGCCTGGGACCTCGGCGAGACGCACGGCACGGTCGCGCTGCGCATGCCGGACCACCCCGCAGCGATCGCGCTCCTGACGCGCACGGGGCCGATGGCCGTCTCGAGCGCCAACCGCACAGGTCAGCGCGCGGCACTCACCGCGACCGAGGCCCACACCCAGCTCGGTGACTCCGTGCAGGTCTACCTCGACAGCGGCATGGCACCCGGTGGCGTCGCATCGACGATCGTCGACGCCACGGGCGAGGTCCTGCGCATCGTGCGCGAGGGTGCCCTGAGTCTCGACGAGCTCCGCTCCGTCGCTCCGGTCGAGCCTCTCGCTGCCGAGCCCGTACCCGGCGAGAGCGACCACACGACGGCGTCCGAGACGAGCTCCGCTCCTGAGACGCCCGCCGCTCCCGAGACGTCCGTGGTCCCCGAGGTCGAGGACGACCCCCGGTGAGGGTCTATCTTCTCGTCATGCTCGTGGCGGGTGCCGTCACGTTCCTCCTCACCCCGTTCGCCCGGTGGCTCGCCGTCCGGACCCGCGCCGTCACGGCCGTCCGTGCGCGCGACGTCCATACCATCCCGACCCCCCGTCTCGGTGGCGTCGCGATGCTCCTCGGGATCGCCACGGCGTTCGTCCTGGCGTCGCAGATGCCGTTCCTCGAAGGGGTGTTCGAGTCGTCGAACGACGCGTGGGTGATCCTCGGTGCTGGTGCGATGGTGTGCCTGCTCGGTGTGGCCGACGACATCTGGGACCTCGACTGGATGACCAAGCTCGTCGGTCAGGTGCTCGCGGCGGGGTTCATGGCCGTCCAGGGGGTCCAGCTCATCACCATCCCCGTCGGAGGGCTGACGATCGGCTCGAGCCGGCTGTCGCTCTTCGCCACCGTCCTCGTCGTCGTCGTCGCCATGAACGCGGTGAACTTCGTCGACGGTCTCGACGGGCTCGCCGCCGGGATGATCGCGATCGGCGGGGGAGGGTTCTTCGTCTACACCTACCTCCTCACCCAGGACGCCAGCCCCACCGACTACTCCAACCTCGCGACCGTCGTCATCTCGGCGCTCGTCGGGGCGTGCCTCGGTTTTCTGCCGCACAACTTCCACCCGGCGCGGATCTTCATGGGGGACTCCGGCTCGATGCTCATCGGGCTGACCATCGCGGCGGCCTCGATCGTCGTCACCGGCCAGATCGACCCCGAGCGGGCGTCGAACGGTCAGAGCGTGCCGGCGTTCATCCCGATCCTCCTGCCGATGGCGGTCCTGCTGCTGCCGCTGCTCGACATGGTGCTCGCCGTGGTCCGGCGGATGCTCGCCGGCAAGTCGCCCTTCCACCCGGACCGGATGCACCTGCACCACCGGCTGCTCGAGCTCGGCCACTCGCACCCCCGGGCCGTGATCATCATGTATCTCTGGAGCGCCGTCTTCGCGTTCGGCGCAGCGGCCCTCGTGACCGTGCCGTGGCGCACCGTCGTCGGAGGGCTCTGCATCGTCGTCGTCGTCTCTGTCGCCCTGACGCTCGGACCGTTGCGCGGCCGCGCAGCGCGTCGCACCGCACATCTCGAAGGACCCACCTCATGACGCTTCCCGACCCTTCTCCGACACCGCGGCCCGGCTCGGGCTCCGAGCCCGACGGGACGGACGCCCCGATCCCGGTCGTCCCCTCGCACGTGACCGCGGAGATCTTCCAGGCAGCGCTCCGAGCGACGCTCGCGCTGCTAGTGGTCCTCGTGGTCCTCGGCGTCGGGATCGGTGCGCTCGTCGCCGGTCTTCCCGGTGTCTGGGGAGCGATGCTCGGTGTGGCGATCACCCTCCTCTTCTCCGGGACGACGATCCTGTCGATGATGTACACCGCGGACAAGAGCCCGAGCACGACGATGGCGGTCATCCTCGGGGCATGGATCGGCAAGATGGTCGTGCTCGTCGCCATCCTCGCGACGGTGGGTCAGATGGACTTCTTCCACCGCGTGATCTTCGCGGTCGTGGTGCTCGTCGGTGTCGTCGGCTCGGCGGCGCTCGACATGTACTCGGTCATCAAGGGCAGGGAGCCCTACACGACCCCGCAGGCGTGATCGGCCGGGACGCCGTGCCGACGAGGTCGACGAGATCGGGGTCGTGCTCATGGGCGGCGTCCGTTCATGGGACCGGGTCGGAAGGACGGCCTCCATGGGTTAGGATTCAAGCGATCCAAGACGCACAGGTCCGCCTCCGGCGAGCGCGCGATGCAGCAGCCGCCACCAGACCACGACGACCAGGAGTTTGTTCTGTCCACCCTAGCGACGTTGACGCAGTTCACCGCCTCTGCTGAGGGCGGAGAGTTCCACCCGCCATCGATCACCGAGTTCTTCCCGAGCGCGATCTTCTTCGACGGGACGATCTTCGAGTTCAACAGGATCATGCTCGTCCGCGTCATCGCGGCCGTGGTCCTCATCTGGCTCTTCGTGATCGCCGCACGGCGCGCGAAGCTCGTGCCTGGACGATCGCAGAACGTCGCAGAGATGGCCCTCGACTTCGTCCGCGTGAACATCGCGGACGAGATCCTCGGGCACAACTCGCGAAAGTACGTCGCGATGCTCACGACGATCTTCTTCGCCATCCTGGCCTTCAACCTCACGGGCATCATCCCGCTCCTCAACATCGCCGGCACGTCGCTGTTCGGCCTGCCGATCCTCCTGGCCCTCTGGGTGTACGTCGTCTACCTGGCGTCGGGGATCAAGAAGTTCGGGCTGGGGGGCTACCTCAAGACCAGCCTGTTCCCGCCCGGCGTGCCGTGGTTCCTCTACTTCCTCATCACGCCGATCGAGATCCTCCAGGTGTTCGTGTTCCGGCCCGCGACGCTCGCGCTGCGACTCACCGCCAACATGATCGCCGGACACCTCCTGCTCGTCCTCTGCTTCGGCGCGACGCACTTCTTCTTCTTCGAGGCAGCAGGCGCGCTCAAGGCGATGGGCATCGTGTCGCTCGCCGCGGGGCTCGGGTTCACGCTGTTCGAGCTTCTCGTCGCCGCACTGCAGGCGTACGTCTTCACGCTGCTCGCTGCGGTCTACATCTCGATGTCCGTGGAGGAGGAGCACTGAGGCTCAGGCCTCTCCTGCACCTCACCGCGTCCCATCTCGCACGACACCCACTTACTACGGCCCACACGACGCCCCGACGGGGCGCCCAACGGAAGGATCACCCCAGTGGACACCACCACGACGCTCGCCGAGCTCACCGGAAACATCGCGACGGTCGGTTACGGCCTCGGAACGCTCGGCCCGGGCATCGGCCTCGGAATCCTCATCGGCAAGACCGTCGAGGGAATGGCACGCCAGCCTGAGGTTGCCGGCCAGCTCCGCACCACGATGTTCATCGGTGTTGCCTTCGTCGAGCTCCTCGCTCTGCTGGGCATCGTCGCCGGCTTCCTCTTCACCGCCTGATGTCAACCCTGGAAGCAGCCGGGGCGATCCTGGCAGCGGCCGGGGACGAAGAGGTCAAGGGTATCGATCTGTTCCTTCCCGCGTCGTACGACATCATCTGGTCGGCTGTCGTCCTGATCCCGATCGCGTGGATGTTCTACAAGATGGTTCTCCCGAGGTTCACGGAGATCCTCGACGAGCGCACCGCGAAGATCGAGGGCGGGCTCAACAAGGCCGAGGCCACGCAGGCCGAGGCCGAGGCGCTCCTGGTCGAGTACAAGGCTCAGCTGCGGGACGCCCGCACCGAGGCTGCGCGGATCCGCGAGGACGCCCGCACCGAGGCCGGTCAGATCGTCGCCGAGGCTCGCACCAAGGCGTCCGAGGAGTCTGCGCGGATCTTCGAGACCGCCCAGCGTCAGATCGAGGCCGAGCGCCAGCAGGCGGCCGTCTCGCTCCGCAACGACGTCGGGACCCTTGCGACCGAGCTGGCCTCCAAGATCGTCGGCGAGTCCCTCGAGGACGCCGCTCGGCAGTCTCGTGTGGTCGACCGGTTCCTCGACGAGCTCGAGGCGTCTGCCGTCAGCACAGCAGCAAAGGGGAACTGATGCGCGGGACCAGCCTGGCGTCGTTGTCCGAGGCACGGGAGCGGCTCGAGCCGATCCTCGCGTCCGCGGGCGAGAAGGCGCACGTCGTGGGTGACGAGTTGTTCACGGTCGTCGACGCCCTCGACGGCTCCGGACCTCTCCGCAGGTCCCTCGCAGACCCGTCGCGTCCCGCGGATGACAAGGCCGGACTCGTCCGGTCGCTCCTCTCCCGCGGCTTCGACTCCCGGACCGTCGAGCTCCTCGAGGGCGTCGCGCGGTCGCGCTGGTCGTCCGAGCGTGACCTGGTGGACGCGATCGACCATCTCGCGATCGACGCGTATCTCGCCTCGGCGCAGGCCCGAGGGGTCCTCGAGACTGTCGAGGACGAGCTCTTCCAGATCACTCGTGGTCTCGTGGGGCAGCGGGAGGTGCGCCGGGCTCTGTCCGACGCCTCGACCGACCCCGCTCGCCGGATTGCGCTCGTCGACGACCTCCTTGTCGGGAAGGCTGACTCCGTCACGCTCGCCGTCTGCCGCCGTGCGACCGCCAAGCCTCGCGGCGAGCGGTTCGTCCCGGCGCTGGTCCGTGTCGGCGACATCGCCGCGGCACGCCGCAACAAGATCGTCGCCGCCGTCACGGTGGGTGCAGAGCTCACCGCCGAGCAGGAGGCCCGGCTCGGCCGGCTCCTCGCGGAGTCGTACGGGACCCAGATCCAGCTCAACGTGACGGTCGACCCGGCCGTCGTGGGCGGACTGCGTGTGCTGGTCGGCTCGGACGTCCTCGACTCGACGGTCCTCGCACGTCTCGCCGACGCGCGTCGCCAGCTGGCCGGATGATCACGCACCTGATGCACGGCCGACCCCCTCGGCACAACAGACATGCAAGTACGACCGCACATGCGGCCACGACAGGAGAAGAGCAATGGCTGAGCTGACGATCCGGCCCGAGGAGATTCGGGCTGCGCTGGACAGCTTCGTGAAGTCCTACACCCCTGAGTCCGTCGTCACAGAAGAGGTCGGCCGCGTTGTGCTGGCCGGTGACGGCATCGCTCAGGTCGAGGGTCTTCCGGGAGCAATGGCCAACGAGCTGCTTCGATTCGAGGATGGCACGCTCGGCCTCGCGCTGAACCTCGACGTGCGACAGATCGGTGTCGTCATCCTCGGTGAGTTCACCGGGATCGACGAGGGCCAGGTCGTCCGCCGGACGGGCGAGGTGCTTTCCGTCGCCGTGGGTGACGGCTACCTCGGACGTGTCGTGGACCCGCTCGGGACCCCGATCGACGGTCTCGGCGAGATCGCCACGACGGGTCGCCGGGCCCTGGAGCTCCAGGCTCCTGGCGTCATGGACCGCAAGTCGGTCCACGAGCCTCTCCAGACCGGTCTCAAGGCGATCGACGCGATGATCCCGATCGGTCGAGGACAGCGCCAGCTGATCATCGGTGACCGCCAGACGGGCAAGACCGCGATCGCGATCGACACGATCATCAACCAGAAGGCGAACTGGGAGACCGGGGACACGACGAAGCAGGTGCGCTGCATCTACGTCGCCATCGGCCAGAAGGGCTCGACGATCGCCGCAGTGCGCGGCGCGCTCGAAGAGGCCGGCGCGCTGGAGTACACGACGATCGTCGCGGCACCCGCGTCCGACCCCGCCGGCTTCAAGTACCTCGCCCCCTACACCGGTTCGGCCATCGGCCAGCACTGGATGTACGAGGGCAAGCACGTCCTCATCGTCTTCGACGACCTGTCGAAGCAGGCCGAGGCGTACCGAGCCGTGTCGCTCCTGCTCCGGCGCCCGCCGGGCCGCGAGGCGTACCCCGGTGACGTCTTCTACCTGCACTCCCGTCTGCTCGAGCGTTGTGCAAAGCTGTCCGACGCGCTCGGCGCAGGCTCGATGACCGGTCTGCCGGTCATCGAGACCAAGGCGAACGACGTCTCGGCGTACATCCCGACGAACGTCATCTCGATCACCGACGGTCAGATCTTCCTGCAGTCGGACCTCTTCAACGCCGACCAGCGCCCCGCGGTCGACGTCGGCATCTCGGTGTCGCGCGTCGGTGGCTCGGCACAGATCAAGGCCATGAAGAAGGTCTCGGGCACGCTCAAGCTCGACCTCGCGCAGTTCCGCTCCCTCGAGGCGTTCGCGATGTTCGCATCCGACCTCGACGCGGCCTCGCGTGCCCAGCTCAACCGCGGTGCGCGCCTGCTCGAGCTGCTCAAGCAGCCGCAGTACTCGCCGTACCCGATCGAGGACCAGGTCGCATCCATCTGGGCCGGGACCAAGGGCAAGCTCGACGACGTTCCCGTCGAGGACGTCCGTCGTTTCGAGACCGAGCTCCTCGACCACCTGCGCCGCAACACCGAGGTCCTCTCGACCATCGCGTCGTCGGGCAAGCTCGAGGACGAGACCGAAGCGGCCCTCACGGCTGCGGTCGAGGACTTCCGCAACGGCTTCCTCAAGTTCGACGGCTCGCCGCTCGTCGGCGGGGACGACGAGGACGACAGCGACGCCGCTCCGGTCGAGCAGGAGCAGATCGTCCGACAGAAGAAGGCCTGACGGATGGCCGGCAACCAGCGCGTCTACAAGGCGCGGATCAAGTCGACACAGTCGCTGAAGAAGATGTTCCGCGCGCAGGAGCTCATCGCTGCGTCGCGCATCGGCAAGGCGCGTGCTCGAGTGACGGCGTCCGAGCCGTACGCGGACGCGATCACGCGCGCCGTCTCGGCCGTGGCGACGCACACGGACGTCAACCACCCGTTGACGTCTGAGCGGCCTGGGGCGCGTCGCGTCGCGGTGCTTCTCGTGGCGTCGGACCGCGGGATGGCCGGGGCGTACTCGGCGAGCGCGATCCGTGAGGCGGAGCGCCTCATCGAGCGACTGACCGAGCAGGGCAAGGAGATCGACCTCTACGTGAGCGGTCGGCGTGCGCTGGCGTACTACCAGTTCCGCGGGCGACCCATCGCCCGGTCGTGGACGGGCGCGTCCGACTCGCCTACTCCCGAGACGGCGGAGGACATCGCCGACACTCTCCTCGAGGCTTTCCTCGCCGACCCCGTCGACGGTGTCGGCGAGCTGCACATCGTCTACATGCAGTTCGTCAACATGGTCACGCAGCGTCCTCGCGTCATCCGGATGCTTCCCCTCGAGGTCGTCGACGGGGTGGCGCCGGCCGAGGCTGCGCAGGCGCTCCCGCTCTACGACTTCGAGCCGTCACCCGACTCGGTGCTCGACTCCCTCCTGCCACGCTACGTGCGCAGCAGGATCTACAGCTGCCTCCTCCAGGCGGCAGCATCCGAGCTCGCCTCCCGTCAGCGAGCCATGCACACGGCGACAGACAACGCCGAAGACCTCATCCGTCTCTACACACGGCTCGCCAACCAGGCGCGCCAGGGCGAGATCACGCAGGAGATCAGCGAGATCGTGTCCGGCGCCGACGCGCTCGCCGCGTCGTGATGGAGACATGATGACCACAGCACGCACACCCAGCACAGACCCCGCCGGAGCTCGCTCCGGCCCAGCGAAGCGAGGCCAGTCATGACCGCCACCGTCGAAGCTCCGGTCGACTCCAAGGCTGGGCCGGGCGTGGGCCGCGTTGCCCGCGTCATCGGTCCCGTCGTGGACATCGAGTTCCCGGCCGATGCCATCCCCGAGATGTACAACGCACTGACCGTGGAGATCGACCTCTCCGCACAGGGCGAGTCCGAGAAGGCCTTCGTGCTGACGCTCGAGGTCGCCCAGCACCTGGGCGACTCCCTCATCCGCGCGATCGCCCTCAAGCCCACGGACGGCCTCGTCCGCGGTGCCGTCGTGACCGACACGGGTGAGCCCATCAGCGTGCCCGTCGGCGACGTGACCAAGGGCCACGTCTTCGACGTGACCGGCGAGATCCTCAACGCCAAGCCCGGCGAGAAGATCGAGATCACCGAGCGCTGGCCGATCCACCGCAAGCCGCCGGCCTTCGACCAGCTCGAGTCGAAGACGACGATGTTCGAGACCGGCATCAAGGTCATCGACCTCCTCACCCCGTACGTGCAGGGTGGGAAGATCGGCCTCTTCGGTGGAGCGGGCGTCGGCAAGACCGTCCTCATCCAGGAGATGATCTACCGCGTGGCGAACAACCACAACGGTGTCTCCGTGTTCGCGGGCGTGGGCGAGCGCACCCGAGAGGGCAACGACCTCATCGAAGAGATGACCGAGTCCGGCGTCATCAAGCAGACGGCCCTCGTCTTCGGCCAGATGGACGAGCCGCCAGGCACGCGTCTTCGCGTCGCGCTCTCGGCCCTCACCATGGCCGAGTACTTCCGCGACGTGCAGAAGCAGGACGTCCTCCTCTTCATCGACAACATCTTCCGCTTCACGCAGGCCGGTTCAGAGGTCTCGACGCTGCTCGGGCGCATGCCTTCGGCTGTCGGCTACCAGCCGAACCTTGCCGACGAGATGGGCCAGCTCCAGGAGCGCATCACCTCGACGCGTGGTCACTCCATCACGTCGCTCCAGGCGATCTACGTGCCGGCGGACGACTACACCGACCCCGCACCGGCGACGACGTTCGCGCACCTCGACGCGACGACGGAGCTCTCCCGCGAGATCGCGTCGCGTGGTCTGTACCCGGCCGTCGACCCGCTCGCGTCGTCCTCGCGCATCCTCGACCCCCGCTACGTGGGCCAGGCGCACTACGACACGGCGACCCGCGTCAAGCAGATCCTCCAGCGCAACAAGGAGCTGCAGGACATCATCGCGATCCTCGGTGTCGACGAGCTCTCCGAAGAGGACAAGACGGTCGTGTCGCGCGCCCGCCGCATCCAGCAGTTCCTCTCGCAGAACACGTACATGGCCGAGCAGTTCACGGGCGTCGCCGGCTCGACCGTCCCGATGTCCGAGACGATCGAGGCCTTCTCGAAGATCGCTGACGGAGAGTTCGACCACATGGCCGAGCAGGCGTTCTTCAACATCGGTGGCCTCGAGGACCTCGAGCGCAACTGGGCGCGGATCCAGAAGGAGTACGGCGTCTGATCCAGACGTCCGTCCCCTCCCGCTCCAGCACCGAGATCTGAAGGAGAACACACGTGGCACAGCTCGAGGTCGACCTCGTGGCAGCAGACCGCAAGGTCTGGTCCGGACCAGCACGGCAGGTCAGCGCTCCGGCCGCCGACGGCGAGATCGGCATCCTCGCGGGGCACACACCGCTGCTCGCGGTCCTGCGTGCCGGTCACGTGCGCATCACCTCGGCCGACGGTGCGAACGTCGCGGCGTCCATCACGGGAGGTTTCCTCTCCGTCGACTCGGACACCGTGACGATCGTCGCCGACTCGGTCGAGATGGCGTCCGCTCCGCGCGGTCGCGCGTCCCACTGACGGTCCGGTCGCTGTCCTGACGAAGTCGTGAGAATCCTCCTCTGGTGCGTGGTGGGACTGCTCGTCGCAGTCCTCGCGCTCGCCGCGTGGGGATTCTCACGACTTCGTGCTGTGTCCGGGCAGCCGGGGTCGTTCGAGTCTGCCTGGCGTGGTGCCGGCCTGGACGTCTGCACCGGATGGCAGGCCGGATTCGCCGTCTACCAGGACGACCGCCTCGACTGGTGGCGCTCATGGTCGCTCCGGCCCAGGCCGCAACGCCAGTGGCTCCGGGAGGAGCTCGCTGTCATCAGCCGCTCCGAGATCACTGATCCCGAGGCTCCGGACCTCTGGCTCGTCCGCTGCCGGTGCGACGACGCGACCTTCGACCTCACGATGTCCGACGGCGCCTACGCCGGGTTCTCGTCCTGGCTCGAGTCAGCGCCTCCCAACCGGCGATATCCCGTCGTGTGACGTCAAGGCGTCACCCCGTAACCCAAGGAGATCGTCGTGCGTCTTGTCGTCGCCCGCTGTTCTGCCCACTACACCGGTCGGCTGTCCGCGCACCTCCCGATCGCCACCCGCCTCCTCGTCGTCAAGGCTGACGGAAGCGTCCTGCTGCACTCGGACGGTGGATCGTACAAGCCGCTGAACTGGATGAGCCCCCCGTGCTCGATGGCGGTCTCCGCACCGGACGACGAGGCCGCAGCCCGTGGCGTGACGCAGGTCTGGGCGGTCCAGCACGCGAAGAGCGACGACCGGCTCGAGATCGAGCTCCACGACGTGCTGCACGACTCGTCGCACGCGCTCGGCATCGATCCCGGCCTCATCAAGGACGGCGTCGAGGCCCACCTCCAGGCGATGCTCGCCGAGCAGATCGAGCTGCTCGGGACCGGGCACACGCTCGTGCGGCGCGAGTACCCGACCGCGATCGGACCGGTCGACATCCTCGCGCGCGACAGCACCGGCGCCACGGTCGCGATCGAGATCAAGCGCCGCGGAGACATCGACGGCGTCGAGCAGCTCACGCGGTACCTCGAGCTGCTCAACCGCGACCCGCACCTCACACCCGTCCGCGGCGTGTTCGCCGCACAGGAGATCAAGCCCCAGGCCCGCGTCCTGGCCGCCGACCGGGGGATCACCTGCGTCGTCCTCGACTACGACGCGATGCGCGGCTTCGACGACGTGGACTCACGCCTGTTCTGACCCGGTCCCGCCGGCGCCCTGACGGTCCGCCGAGTCCGCAGTGTCAGCCGAAGACGATCTCGGCGAGCCGCGCTGGACCACCGAGGGTGATCCGGAGAAGTCCGGCTGCTCCGGGGTCGGCCGTCAGCGGTACGGTGACGGTCTGCCAGTCGTAGGGCCCGTCGGTGGGCGGGACCTGGCACACCTCGGGGTGTCTGCCGCTCGCCAGCACGTCGCTGCTGACCGTCACGGTCGCGCGCCCCGGTCCGCGCCGCGCGACCGTGAGGGCGAGAGCACCCACACCGGAGAGGTCGAGGTCACGGAGCTCGAGCCACCCCGCACTCCGGCCCGCGGCCACCTCCATCGCGTCGCCACGCTCGCGTGTGCGCTCGGCGAGCACAAGGCCCCTGGCGGCGTCGAAGTCGGCAGCGCGCACGGTCGTGCCCAGCACGGCTGTCGCCCCGACGGGCGTCCCGGCCACGGTCCGGCGGACCATGAGCGGCAGGTCCCCGCTCGACGGACCGACGCGGAGCTCGTACTCGCCGGGCTCGACGCGCAGGGTGTGCGTACGGACGTCCCAGACGGCCAGCGCAGCCTCGTCGACCGAGACCTCGACGGAGCGACGCTCCCCGGGCGCGAGCGTGACCCGTTCGTGCCCGGCGAGCCGCACCCGCGGCACGGGAAGCCGGTGCTCCGGGGCCGCGGAGTAGACCTGGACGAGCTCGTGCGCGGTGCGCGCGCCGGTGTTCGAGACGTCCACGGTGACGGCCCGCCCGTCGTCGGCGAGCCGGGCACCGACGTACTCGACGGTCGAGTACGTCAGGCCGTGACCGAAGGCGAAGAGCGGCTCGTGCGGGCTGTACCAGTACGTGGACCTGCTCGCGATGATGTCGTAGTCGAGGATGTCGGCGAGGTGCGCGTCCTCGGCCGTCCACGTCTGCGCGAGGCGGCCGTACGGCTCCTCGTCGCCGACGAGGACGTCGGTCAGCCCCGGACCGAGCTCTTGGCCGGCATGGCTCGACCAGACGACCGCAGCCGCTGTCTCGGCGATCTCCCCGAGCGCGTAGGGGTAGCTGGAGACGACGGCGAGCACCGCGCGGTCGTTCGCCTCGCGTGCGGCGCGCCACAGCGCCTGCGCTCTCGCGGGCAGGGCCAGGCCGGGGCGGTCCTCGGTCTCGCGGCCGAGGATGTGCGGGTCGTTGCCGACCGCGACGACGACGGCCTGCGCGGCGGCGGCGGCCTCGGCGACGGCCACCTCGCCCGAGACGACGGTCTTGAGGTCGAAGCGCTCGGCGTCCTGCGCGGTCTCGGCCTCGGCGACGAGCGTCCCGGAGCCTGCCTGGACACGGAGCCAGCGTCCCGAGCCGATGTGCTTGACCGACCATGTCGCGTCGTCGTGCCGGTGCAGCCGGAAGGTCTCCTGGGCGACCCAGCCGCCGACCCGCTCCGCGTCGGCCCGGACGATCCACGAGCGTCCGGAGACGAGAGCGCCGGTCAGGACGTGGCGCAGGGTGACGACCCCGTCGCCCCAGTCGGTGAGGTCGAAGCACGCGGACTCGTCCGGCACGGGGGAGTCGGCGGTCATGGTCCCGTCGCCCTGGCTGACGCGGAGGTAGCGGCCCGTGCTCGAGGACCGCAGGGCCACCCGGTCGGCACCGTCCACGACGGTCACCTCCGTCCCGGCCAGACGTGCGTCGAGAGCGCTGCCGAGACCGTGGAGGTACGGGGGTGTGCCCGAGTACCAGTCGTGCAGGACGCGCTCGGCGAGCGGCCCGACGACCGCGACCGACGCGGGAGACTGCCCGTCGTCGCCGACGAGCGGCAGGATCCCGTCGTTGGTCAGCACGACGACTCCCCGTGCGGTCGCCTCGCGGGCGAGCGCCCGGTGCTCGGGGAGGTCGAGCGAGGTGGCGGGGATGCTGGCGTAGGGGTCGTTGTCGCGGTCGAGCTCGCCGGTGAGGGCACGGACGTGGAGGAGACGCTGGACGGCGGTATCGATGTCTCGTTCCGTGACGAGTCCCTGCTCGAGGGCTGTCCGCACCCGTTCGATCGTCGGGCCGGAGTCCGTGTCGTTGTCGGTGAACGAGTCCACGCCGGCGAGCAGCGAGGCCGCGTGGGAGGTGACGTGGGAGTCGTAGTACCGCTCCGACTCGACGAGGTTGGTCGGCGCAGCGGCGTCGGAGACGACGAGGAGGGACTCGTCCGTCCAGCTGCGCAGCTCGTCGAGGAGCTCTTTCGCGACGTGGTTCGGACGGCCGTTGACGAGGTTGTACGAGGGCATGACCGCGCCGACGACGCCTGCCTCGACGGGGCCACGGAAGGCGGGCAGCTCGTACTCGTGGAGCACGCGTGGGCGCATCTGCGACGAGGTGACGGAGCGGTCGGCCTCGTTGCTGTAGGCGAGGAAGTGCTTGAGCGTGGGCACCGTCTTCCAGACGTCGGGGTGACGGCCGCGCAGGCCGAGCGCGTAGGCACCCGCCAGATGTGCGGTGAGGCACGGGTCTTCGGAGAACCCTTCCTCGTTGCGTCCCCACAGGGGGTGTCGCAGCGGGTTCACCACCGGTGCCCAGACGTTGAGGCTGACGGTGGGGTCGGCGGCGTGCTTGGCGCGCACCTCGGTCGCCACGGCATCGCCGACCCGCTCGAGGAGCTCGGCGTCCCACGTCGCGGCGAGTCCCACCGGCTGGGGGAAGACGGTGGCTGTCCCGAGCCAGGAGACTCCGTGGAGAGCCTCGGTCCCGGTGCGGAAGGGTGCGAGCCCGAGCCGCTCGATTCCGGGGCTGACCTGGTGGAGGAGAGCGAGCTTCTCGTCCAGCGTCATCAGTGCCACGAGTGCACGGGCGCGGTTCGCGGGAGTGGTGGGGGGTGTCACGGGCTGGACCTCGTCGTCTGCCTGGGCTGCCACTGTCGTCGTCCTTCGATCGGGGTAGCGCACAGAGTAGCGCTCGAAACGGTTCGATGCCATGGCGGTGCTGTCGCGCGGACAGGGCGCCACCCCTCCGGATGGCCCACTGGTGAGCAAATGCGCCGATCACGAGGACCAGATCGGGCGATCTGCCCAGTGTGTCTTGTCACTCGCAATGATGTGTCGTAGAGTCCACTCCGTCGAATCGCTTCGACGATGAACGCGACGATACGGACGCGACGGAGCGACCACGAAGAGCACATCGACGTGCTGCGCATCCCACGAAGGAGTGAAGGACGCCCCATGAAGACCAGCCCAGATCGCCAGCCGCTCACGCAGGCCCCGATCCACCGCCGCTCGTTCCTCGGCATGCTCGCCGCCGGCGCTGCAGTGATCGGCGTCCCCTCCCTCCTCAGCGCGTGCGGCGGGACCGCGTCGACCGGGTCGAGCAACGCAGGCGGGGTCGCGCTCACCTCGGACCACCTGCCGACCTACGTGCCCATCACCTACGTCGAGCCGGACTACCCGAGCGTCAACGGATCGGTCCCAGGTTTCGAGACGATCCCGACAGAGCTGGTCCAGTCGATCAAGGCACCGCCGGGCAAGGGCTCCTCCTTCACCGCCATGACCCCGCTGTGGGGCACTCCGCCGCCCACGAGCGGGAACGCCTACTACGCGGCCGTCGACGAGATGCTCGGTTCCACGCTGAAGTTCCAGATCGCTGACGGCAACGAGTACGGGACCGTGCTCGCCACCGCGCTCGCAGCGCCCAAGGACCTGCCGGACTGGGTGAGCGTCCCGACGTGGAACATCCCCCCACGCTTCGCCACCGAGGTGGTGCCGAACGTCTTCCAGGACATCACGCAGTACGTCTCCGGCGACAAGATCAAGAAGTGGCCCAACCTCGCGAACATCCCCACCGCGGCATGGAAGTACTCGAGCTTCGACGGCAAGGTCTACGGACTGCCCTTCCCGACCGGTGTCATCAACGACGCGATCTTCTACCGCGACGACGTGCTCACCGGCCTCGGCATCACACCCGACGTGACGAACGGCCAGGACCTCATCGACCTCATGGTCGAGGTGACGGACCCTGCCACCAAGCGGTACGGCGCCCACGACATGTGGACGGCGGCGACGATCATCCACGGCGTCGTGCCGAAGTGGAAGGTCGGCGACGACGGACAGCTCCTCCACCGTGTCGAGACCGAGGAGTACCGAGCCGCGCTCGAGTGGAACGCGGCGGTCTTCGCGTCCGGCGCCGTCCACCCGGACGTCGACAACACGTGGGCCAAGCAGCTCTTCTGGGACGGCGAGGTCGTCATCCTCAACGACGGCATCGGCTCGTGGCACGAGAACCTCGCCCAGATGCTCAGCACGAACCCGACGTGGTCGCAGAAGCCCTTCGCACCCTTCGGCGCCGACGGAGGTGAGCCGACGTACTTCAAGGGCAACCCGTGCAACATCTTCTCGTTCCTCAAGAAGACGGACGACGAGGACCGGATCCTCGAGCTGCTCGATCTCGCGAACGTCATCGCGGCGCCGTTCGGGACCGTCGAGTTCGACCTCATCGCGAACGGGGTCGAAGGTGTCCACTACGAGCGCGGCGCCGACGGCCTGCCTGTCCCGACCGACCTCGCGAAGACGGAGCTCCAGCCGACCTACATGTTCCTCGTCGACGGCCCGGAGACGAACGCGCGCGTCCAGTACCCCGGGTTCGTCAAGGCCTCCTCGGAGTTCAGCCAGCTCGCCGCGGGCTACGCCGAGGAGCCGGTCTTCTGGGGTCTGCAGATCAGCGAACCGGACCAGTACGCGTCGATCGGTCAGCCGTTCGAGGACCTCGAGAAGGACATCTCGCGCGGACGAAAGTCCATCACCGACCTCGACGCCGCCGTCGCGACCTGGAAGTCCGCGGGCGGTGACGAGCTCCGCGGCTTCTACCAGCACCTCCTGGACGAGTCGTGAGCACGACGACGGAGGCGAAGGCGCCGGAGCCCGCGGGCGTCGCTGCCTCGACGTCCTCGACGAGGAAGCCCCGCCCGGCAGTGCGCAAGATCAAGCTCTCGACGCGGCTCAAGCGGGACCGCTCGATGCTCCTCATGACGCTCCCGGCTGTCCTGCTGCTCGTCGTGTTCGCCTACATCCCCATGATGGGGAACGTCATCGCGTGGCAGAAGTTCTCGCCGTACACGGGGTTCTTCTTCAGCCCGTGGGTGGGGTGGGAGAACTTCGTGCGGGTGTTCTCGAACCCGCAGTTCCTCAACGCGGTCGAGAACACGCTGTTCATCACGCTCTTCCAGATCGTCTTCTACTTCCCGGTGCCGATCGTCCTCGCGCTGCTGCTCAACTCGGTGCTCAGCCCTCGGCTCAAGACGTCGATCCAGGCGATCGTCTACCTCCCGCACTTCTTCTCCTGGGTGCTCGTCATCACGATCTTCCAGCAGATGTTCGGCGGTGCGGGCCTCATCTCGCAGGCGCTGCGTGCCGCCGGTCGTGAGCCGCTGACGATCATGAGCAACCCGGACACGTTCCTCGTGCTCGTGACCTCGCAGGCGATCTGGAAGGACGCCGGCTGGGGGATCATCATCTTCCTCGCCGCGCTGAGCACGGTCGACCCCTCGCAGTACGAGGCCGCGGCCGTCGACGGTGCCGGGAAGTGGCGTCGGATGTGGCACATCACGCTGCCCGCGCTCCGGCCCGTCATCATCCTGCTGCTCATCCTGCGGCTCGGTGACGCGCTCACCGTCGGCTTCGAGCAGCTCTACCTCCAGCGGGACGCCGTGGGCGCGGCGCGCTCGGAGGTCATCGACACGTACGTGTACTTCCAAGGTGTCCAGTACGGGGACTGGGGCTTCGCAGCTGCCGCAGGACTCATGAAGGGCGTCGTGAGCCTCGCGCTCGTGCTCGGCGCCAACAAGCTGGCGCACGTCTTCGGCGAGGCAGGGGTGTACAAGAAATCATGAGCACAGCGACCAGTGACGTGACCAAGCCGCTCGACACGATCGTCGGCGGACCGGTGCCCGTGAAGCGGCGTCGACGCTCGAAGCACCGCCCGGCGTGGGAGGAGCCCGCAGGCCCGGTCGGGCTCGCCGTCAAGGGGATCGCGCTGACGGTCGTGGCCGGTGTGGTGCTCATCCCGCTCTACTCGATCGTCCTCACCTCGATGTCGTCGAAGGCGACGATCTCCGCGGCCGGCGGCATGGTCTTCGTGCCCGGCGAGATCACGTTCGACGCCTACGTCCAGCTCGTCAACGGCGGAGTCGTCGGGCGAGCGGCCCTCGTGAGCATCGGGATCACGGTCGTCGGGACGATCATCTCGACCATCGTCTCCGCCATGGCGGCCTACGGGCTCTCCCGCCCCGGGACCCTGTGGCACCGGCCGATCCTCTTCGTGTTCCTCGTGACGATGTTCTTCGGCGCCGGCCTCATCCCGACCTACCTCTGGGTGAGCAACCTCGGCCTCATCAACAGCTATTGGGCGCTCATCCTGCCCGGTGCTGTCTCGGCCTTCAACGTCCTCATCATGCGGAACTTCTTCATGGGCATCGACGGCGGGATCCTCGAGGCGGCACGGATCGACGGCGCGAGCGACGCCCGCATCCTCTGGCAGATCGTCATGCCGATCTCGAAGGCCGTGACCGCGGTCATCGCGCTCTTCTACGGCGTCGGCTACTGGAACGCGTTCTTCAACGCCGTCCTCTACATCCGCGACACGGAGAAGTGGCCGCTGCAGATGGTGCTGCGGGCGTACGTGCTCCAGGGCCAGCCCATCCCGGGCTCGGGAGGGACGTCGGTCGACGTCGCGACGGGCGACATCGCGAGCCTCTCGGTGAAGATGGCCGTCATGGTCCTCGCCCTCGTCCCGGTCCTCGTCGTCTACCCGTTCGTGCAGCGGCACTTCACGAAGGGCATCATCTTCGGCGCCATCAAGGGCTGAGCCGGACCGCCTGTCGCGGGGGTCCTGTCGTCCCGCGATCGGTGAGCTGGGGGGTCAGCAGGCGCGTCTCGACGGGTTGCACCTCGTCGAGACGCGCCATCGCCATCTCCACGGCGACCCGACCGATCGCCGGGGCGGGGATGTCGATCGACGTGAGCGGTGCGGGCTGCGCGACCGCGACGTCCGGAGGGCAGAGGGCGACGAGAGAGACGTCGCCCGGGATGCTCAGGCCGCGGTCCTTGAGCGCCGTGACGACGTAGGGGAGCGCGACCTCGTTGTGGACGACGACAGCGGTGATGTCGGGCATCTCCTCGAGCAGCCGTGCGACGGCCTGGCCGGCACCGGTCTGCGACGACTCGCAGGGGACGGCCGCGACGTCGACGCCGAGCTCCGCGCCCTCGGCGCGGAACCCGCGCAGGAGGCGTTCGGCATAGGTCGTGTGGCGCTCGAGGACGACGTGCGGCGAGCCGAGGAGGCCGATGCGCGAGTGGCCCAACGATGCCAGGTGCCGCACCGCGAGGTGACCGGCGCCGTCGAAGTCGAGGTCGACACAGCTCAGGCCCTGCGACTGCCGGGGCAGGCCGATGAGGATCGTCGGCTGGCGCAGCCCGGCGAGGACGGGGATGCGTGGGTCGTCGGCCTCGATGTCCATCATGATGAGGGCGTCGACCATCGAGCCGCTCGCCACCCGGTCGAGGCCCGCCGCGTCGTCCTGGGTGAGCAGCAGGACGTCGTGCTCGAACGACCGCGCGCTCGTGACGACGCCGGCGACGAACTGCATGATGACGTTGACGTTGACGTCCACGCGCAGCGGTGCCATGAGGGCGATGACGTTCGTCCGGTTCGACGCGAGAGCGCGCGCCCCGGCGTGCGGGCGGTAGCCGAGCTCCCGGATCGCCTTCTCCACCCGGTGACGCGTCGGGGCCGAGATCGGCCGCTTGCCGCTCAGCACGTAGGAGACGGTGGACGTCGAGACGCCTGCCGCCCGTGCAACGTCGTCGATGGTGGCCACGGGTGGTCGCTCCTTCGGTTCTTGGGTCTGGTCGCTGGTCGTGCTCGTCGAGCGGGGTGCCGGGTGCTCGCGTCCCGTCAGCCTAGTGTCGAGCAGTCGATCTGCAGGTCGTGGTCGAGCCGGAGCGCCGTGCCGGGGTCGAGGTGCACCACCGCGGACCGGCCGCCGTAGCGCACCTCGACCGGTGCCGTCGCACGGGCGCTCGTGGCGGAGACCAGGGTGACCTGCGTGAGCAGGCCCGCGGACCACTCGAGGTCGACGACCACGCCGCCGCGCGCTCGCAGGCCGCGCACGGAACCGCTCGGCCACGCGGACGGGAGCGCCGGGAGCAGGTGCAGGCCGCCGGCGTGGCTCTGCAGGAGCATCTCCGTCACTGCGGCGACGTAGCCGAGGTTCCCGTCGATCTGGAACGGCGGGTGCGCGCTGAAGAGGTTGGGGTAGAGGCCGCCGCGGTGCGCACCGCCGGGCTGGTCGTCCGTCGGGACGGGCCGCAGGCAGCGCAGGAGGGTGTCGTGGGCCTGCTCGGCGTCGTGCAGGCGGGCCCAGAGCGCCGCGCGCCAGGCGAGGGCCCAGCCCGTCGACTCCGGGCCGCGGAGCTCGAGGGTCCGGCGGGCCGCGCGCGCGAGGGCGGGGGTCCGCTCCGGGGTGATCTGGCCGAGCGGGTAGAGGCCCACGAGGTGCGAGGTGTGGCGGTGGTCCGGCTCGGCCTCGGGCAGCTCCGCGGACCACTCGAGGAGCTCACCGCGCGCGCCGACCTGAGGGTCGGGAAGGCCCGCCACCGCCTCCTCGAGCCGGTCCAGCCACGGCGGAGCGACGCCCAGGGTGAGGGCGGCGGTGCGACAGCGCAGCGCGAGATCGCGCAGGAGCGCGACGTCCATCGTGCTCGACGTCGACGCCGCGGCCGGCAGCCCGTCCGCAGCGACGAACGTGTTCTCCGGTGACGTCGACGGTGAGGTCCTCGTCCGGGAGGCGCCGCGCGCAGGGTCCGGGACGATCCAGTCGAGCGCGAAGGCTGCGCAGGACTCCAGGACGGGCCACGCCTCGCGGAGGAAGGTCAGGCCCGACGAGGCAGCAACGGATGACGGGTCCGTGCCCGTCGTACCCGCTGTGCCCGTCGTACCTGCTGTGCCCGCCGTGCCCGTCGCGCAGGCGAAGTCGACGTGGTCCCACAGGTGCCGCGCGAGCCAGACGCCACCGAGAGGCCAGAACGACCAGGAGACGTCGCCGGACCCGGCACCGACGGGGGTCGCGTGGCCCCACCTGTCGGAGTTGTGGTGCAGCACCCACCCGCGTGCCCCGTAGAGCGTTCGCGCGGCGAGCGCGCCCGGGCCGCGAGAGGCGGCGGCGACCCAGTCGAGGAGGGGGCGGTGGCACTCCGCGAGGTTCGCCGTCTCGGCCGCCCAGTAGTTCATCTCGGTATTGATGTTCAGCGTGTAGTTCGAGCTCCACGGCGCCGGGAGCTCGTCGTTCCACAGGCCCTGGAGCGTCATCGGGCTCCCGCCGGGCCGGGAGCCCGAGACGAGGAGGTACCGGCCGAGGTGGAAGACGAGAGCCGCGCGGTCGAGCGCCGCCTGGTCGGGCGATACATCGTCAGACGCCCCGTCGCCGGTGCCGCCGCCGTTCTCGGCGGCGTCTGCGGTCTCGAGCGCGAGGGTGACCCGGTCGTACAGCTCGGCGTGGGCGGCGCGGTGCGCGGCGTAGAGGTGCTGGCTGCCGAGGGCGGCGGCGTGCTCGGCGCGGTCCCGGGCGTCGAGCGCGGTGCGCCGCAGGTCGTCGAGGTCGCCGGGCCGGCTCGTGACTCCTGCGGCGAGGACGAGCACGACGCGCTCGCCGGGGGCGAGGCGGACCCCCACCTCGGTCGGGTGTCTGGGGACCGGGTTCCCGGCAGCGTCCTCGACGCGGGAGGCGAGCGCCGAGGTGCCGAAGCGCGCCCGTGCCGAGTCGTACCTGACGTGCTCGGCGGTCTCCTCGTGCGCGGGTGCGACGTCAACGGGCAGCTCGACAGAGAGAGCGGTCGTCCAGCCGGCAGGCGTCGCGCCGGTCTCGCTCTGGTCGGTGCCCGTGGTCGCAGGTGCGTCCGGGAGCCGGGAGCCGAGGTCGACGGTGACGTCGAGCGCCAGCGTCGTGCCGTTGTGGACGGTGTGCACGAGCACGTCGTGGGCGCGCGACGTCCAGGTGGTGTGGCGCGCGACCCCGTCGGCTCCCGGGACCGAGTACTCGTGGCCTGCTCGCGCGGTCGCGAGGCAGAGCCAGCGGCGGTAGCCGATCTCTCCGGGCCGTGCGCCGTCCCGTGGTCGCCGGTCCTCGTCGGCCGGGTGGACGTCGACGGTGAGGTCGACGAAGGGCAGGAACGCCTGGCTGTGCGTCGACTGCATGCGCTGGAGCGTGGCCTCGGCCGCCCGGACGTCTCCGGCGTCGAGGGCGGAGCGGGCGCTCGCGAGGAGCGTGGGGCCGTCGTTGTCGTGCACGGGCATCTGGGTGGCGGAGCGAGGAGAGCCTGACCAGGCGTCTGCGTGGTTGACCTGCAGCCGCTCGCCGCCGGGGGTGGGGCCCGCGGCGAGGGCACCGTAGCTCACCGCACCCAGCGAGCCGTTCCCAAGCGCAAGCGCTTCGATCCAGGTCGACGCAGGCTCGGAGCGATGCGTCGCATGGGTGCGGTCGGTCACCGGATCGGGCGGTCTCTCTGAGGACAGGGCTGGATAGGGGCCGTCCGTCGGTGCCTGTGCCATCGTCTCTGACCTCGTCGTCGTCGCGCGTCCTGATGGTGGACACGAAGGTCCGCAGGACGCTACCGTGTTGAACCGCTTCGACGATACACTTCGACGAACGCCAGGTCACCGAGAATCGCCTGGAAGCCGGACCAAGGAGCAATGGTGCACCAGAGGAACCGACCGTCCCCGGACGGCACGGAGGCGCGAGGACTGAGCGGCCTGACCGCCGAGCACGGGCTGCTCTACGGCGGCGACTACAACCCCGAGCAGTGGCCGGAGACCGTCTGGGAGGACGACGTCACCCTCATGCGGGACGCAGGCGTCTCCCTCGTCACCGTGGGCGTGTTCAGCTGGGCGCAGCTCGAGCCGAGCCCAGGCGCGCGGGACTTCGGGTGGCTCGACCGTGTCCTCGATCTCCTGCACACCCACGGCATCGCGGTCGACCTCGCCACGCCCACCGCGTCCCCGCCGCCGTGGATGGGGCACCGGTGGCCCGAGACGCTCCCGGTCGACGCCGACGGCGTCCGACTGGCCTACGGCTCGCGGAACCAGTTCAGCCCTGCGTCCGCCGTCTATCGTCGCTTCGCGCGTGAGATCACGCGCGACCTCGCCGAGCGCTACGCGACCCACCCGGCCGTGCGGATGTGGCACGTGGGCAACGAGCTCGGCCAGGTCTGCCGCTCGGACGAGAGCGCCCAGGCCTTCCGGGCGTGGCTCCGCGCCCGTTACGGCACGCTCGACGATCTCAACGAGGCGTGGGGAACGACCTTCTGGAGCCAGCGCTACGACGAGTGGGACGAGATCATCCCGCCGCGCCGGGCGCCGTACCTCATCAACCCGACGCAGGAGCTCGACTTCCGCCGCTACAGCTCCGACGCCCTGCTCGAGGTCTACCGGGAGCAGCGGGACATCATCCGCAGCATCGACCCGGTGACACCCATCACCACGAACTTCATGGGCTTCTTCCCGCTCGTCGACTACTGGTCCTGGGCAGGCGACCTCGACGTCGTCGCGGACGACGCCTATCCGGACCCGACCGACCCGGACGCGCCGAGCACCGCGGCGCTGACCCAGGACCTCATGCGGTCGCTCGGGTCGGGCGCGCCGTGGCTGCTCATGGAGCAGGCCGTGAGCTCCGTGAACTGGCGCGACCACAACGTGCCGAAGTCGCCGGACCGGATGCGGCTCGAGTCCCTCCAGGCGGTCGCTCGCGGCGCGGACGGCATCTGCTTCTTCCAGTGGCGTGCGTCGCGTGCCGGCGCCGAGCGGTTCCACTCGGCGATGCTCCCGCACGCGGGACCGGACACGGACGTGCACCGCGGGATCCGTCGGCTCGGTGCCGACCTGCGCGCGCTCCGTGCCGTGGTCGGGACCCGCGTCGACGCCCGGGTCGCGATCGTCTTCGACTGGTCGAGCTGGTGGGCTGCGGAGGAGGCTGCGCGGCCGACGACCCGCCTCCAGGTCCTCGACCAGGTGCGCTCCTGGTACCGCCCGCTGTGGGAGCGCGGCATCGCGGTCGACCTCGTGCACCCGAGCCACGACCTCGGCGACTACGCGCTCGTGCTCGCCCCGAACCTCTACCTCCTCGGCGACGACGACGCCCGTGCGCTCGACGCGTACGTCGCCGACGGCGGTGCGCTCGTCGTCGGGCCGTTCTCCGCCGTCGCGACCCCGGACGCGCACGTGCGTACGGGGCGCTTCCCCGTACCGCTCGCCGACGTCGTCGGGGTCTCGGGCGAGGAGTGGTTGCCGCTGCCCGAGCAGGGGACCACCCTCGGGTCGGAGCTCCTTGGTCCCGTGCACGTGAAGGACTATGCCGAGCGGCTGCGCGCGCACGGCGCACGCGTCGTGGCCCACCACGGCGAGGGCGCCCCGCTGGGCCTCGCCGGCACGCCGGCCGTGACGGTGCACGACCACGGCGACGGGAGCGCCTGGTACGTCGGGGTGCTCCTCCCCGAGAGAGCGACCGCTGCGCTCCTCGGCGACGTCTGCGCCGCACAGGGCATCGACACGACGGGCTACCCCGGCGTCGAGTCCGTCCGGCGCGGCGACCTGCACTTCCTCCTCAACCACAGCGACACCGCTGTCACCGTGAACCTCCCCCCGGGAGAGGTCACCGATCTGCTCACCCTGAGCGACCACCGCGACGAGATCGTCGTCGGCCCGGTGGACGCTGTCGTTCTCATCGAGAGGTCCGCATGAAGTTCACCGACGGCTACTGGCTCGTCCTGCCCGGGACGACCATCCTGCGTCCCCAGTCCGCCGCAGACGTCACGGTCGAGGACGACCGTCTCACCGTCTACGCGCCGACCGCACCGATCACGAGCCGAGGTGACACCCTCAACCGGCCGCAGGTCACCGTGACCTTCGACGCCCCGATGGACGACGTCATCGGCGTCCGGGTCGAGCACTTCCAGGGCGTCAGCGCTCGCGGACCCGCGTTCGAGATCCACCGGGAGCCCGGGGACTGCAAGGTCGTGGCTCCGCAGACCGAGGGCGGGTCGACCGCCCACATCACGTCCGGTGCCCTGCGCGCGGACGTGAGCGCGAGCGGGGCGTGGGGCGTCGACTTCGTCGCCGACGGTCGCGTGCTCACGTCCTCGACCCCCCGCAGCGTCGGGATCGTCTCGCGGGACGACGGCAGCCGATACGTGTACGAGCAGCTCGCGCTCGGGGTCGGCGAGCACGTGTACGGGCTGGGCGAGCGCTTCGGTGCGTTCGTCAAGAACGGGCAGAGCGTCGACATCTGGAACGAGGACGGCGGGACCGCGAGCGACCAGGCGTACAAGAACGTCCCGTTCTACCTCTCCGACGCGGGGTACGGCGTGTTCGTCGCGCACCCCGACCGGGTCTCGTTCGAGGTGGGCACCGAGGTCGTGTCCCGCACGCAGTTCAGCGTCGAGGGGCAGCACCTGCAGTACTACGTCATCTACGGGCCGACTCCCAAGGAGATCCTCCGCAAGCTCACGGCGCTCACCGGCCGGCCGGCGCGTGTTCCGGCGTGGTCCTACGGGCTGTGGCTCTCGACGTCGTTCACCACGGACTACGACGAGCAGACCGTCACCTCGTTCATCGACGGGATGGCGGACCGGGAGATCCCGCTGAGCGTCTTCCACTTCGACTGCTTCTGGATGCGCCAGTTCCACTGGTGCGACTTCGTCTGGGACCCGGCGACGTTCCCCGACCCCGAGGGGATGCTCGCCCGGCTGCGCGCGAAGGGCCTGCGGATCTCGGCGTGGATCAACCCGTACATCGCGCAACGGTCCTACCTCTTCGCCGAGGGCAGGGAGCTCGGCTACCTCGTCACGACGCCGAGCGGCGACGTGTGGCAGTGGGACATGTGGCAGGCGGGCATGGCCCTTGTCGACTTCACCAATCCCGACGCGACGGCCTGGTACTGCTCGAAGCTCAAGGTGCTGCTCGACATGGGGGTCGACTGCTTCAAGACGGACTTCGGCGAGCGCATCCCCACCGACGTCGTGTGGCACGACGGCTCCGACCCGCAGCGGATGCACAACTACTACGCCCACCTGTACAACAAGGCGGTCTTCGACCTCCTGCGCACGGAGCGCGGCGAGGGTGACGCCGTCCTCTTCGCGCGGTCGGCGACGGCCGGTGGGCAGCAGTTCCCGGTCCACTGGGGCGGCGACTGCGAGTCGACCTTCGTGTCGATGGCGGAGTCGCTGCGCGGCGGCCTCTCGCTCGCGCTGAGCGGTTTCGCCTACTGGAGCCACGACATCGGGGGCTTCGAGGGCACGCCCGACCCCGCGGTCTTCAAGAGGTGGGCGGCGTTCGGCCTGCTCTCGTCGCACAGCCGGCTGCACGGCTCGGACTCCTACCGTGTGCCCTGGGTGTTCGACGAGGAGGCCGTCGAGGTGACGCGATCCTTCACGCGGCTGAAGATGTCCCTCATGCCGTACCTGGCGAGGCTGGGGGAGGAGGCCCACACCGAGGGGACCCCGCTCATGCGGCCGATGGTCCTCGAGCTCCCGCACGACCGCACGGCCGCGACCGTCGACACGCAGTACATGCTCGGCGACAGCCTCCTCGTCGCACCCGTGTTCTCAGCCGAGGGGGACGTCCGGTTCTACGTCCCCGAGGGGACGTGGACGCACCTGCTCTCGGGCGAGACGTTCGCCGGTCCTCGCTGGTTCGAGGGGCGCTACGGCTTCGACTCCTTGCCGCTCCTCGTCCGACCGGGCACGGTCCTCCCCGTCGGTGCGACCTCGGACCGCCCGGACTACGACTGGGCCGACGGCGTGACCCTGCGCCTGTTCGAGATCGCCGACGGACACCGCAGCACGGTGCGCATCCCCGACGCGCAGGACCCCTCGCGCGCTGCGGCGGTGTTCGAGGTCGAGCGCTCGGGCGAGACGGTGACCGTGCGCCGGAGCTCCGGCGCGGAGCGGCCGGCTCCGTGGCGGGTGCAGCTCGGGGACCACGTGGTGGTCCCGGACGACCTCGCCGGTTCCGTCGAGGTCGTCCTCGGCTAGACGCCGCACGTGCCCGTGGGTGCTCGCACCTGCGGGATCAGGCGTGCCGGGCGGGTCGCAGGGGGATCAGCCCGGCACGCAGCGCCGTCGCGAGCGACGGTGTGAGCGGCGCCTGCGGGACGAGGGTCGCCTGGAAGGCGTGGTAGAGGTCCGGCTTCCCGGGCCACACCGCAGCGGACGGGGTGTTCGTCGCGTCGAGCTCGTGGTGCCAGGAACCGTGCACGGGGTCGATGAAGACGTCCTCCGCGTGCCCCCACCAGCGGGCATAGTCGAGCGCGTACTCCTCGTCGCCCGTGGCCCGGAAGAGCGCTGCGGCGGCGCCGATCGCCTCGGCCGCCACCCAGTGCATGCGCGTCTCCACCACAGGGGTCCCGGCCCAGTCGGTCGTGTACACGAAGCCGTGCGCGCCTGTGCTGCTCGCACACCAGCCGTCCTCGATCGCGCGGGCGTAGAGCGCACGCGCCGCAGGCACGGTCCAGTCGGGCGCGTCGGTCCCGAGCGCCGCGTCGAGGTGCAGGAGGAGACGGGACCACTCGATGCCGTGGCCGACGGTGGCGCCGTACGGCTTGAACGGGTCGTCGGGCGAGTCGGCGTTGAGGTCGAGGAGCGGCACCCACGCCTCGTCGAAGTGCTCGGGGATCCGCCAGTCGTGGAGCGGCGCCCAGTCGCAGGCGACGTACCGGGCGATCCCCAGCGCTCGTTCCGTCCAGCGGCGGTCTCCGGTGACGTCGCCCGCCGCGAGGAGCGCCTCGACCGAGTGCATGTTCGCGTTGACGCCGCGGTAGGGGTCGAGGGTCGACCAGCTCGCGTCCCACTCGTCGACGTGCAGGCCGGACCTGGAGTCGAAGAACCGCTCGTCGAGGACTGCGAGCGCGTCGGCGAGGAGCTCCTCGGCCCCGTCGAGCCCTGCCGCGGCGCCGGTGCTCGCGGCGAGCACGACGAACGCGTGCGCGTACGCGCTCTTCGAGTCGTCGACCGTGCCGTCCGCGGCGATCGAGGCGAACCACCCACCGTGCACGTCGTCGTGCAGGCGCCCGCGGAGCGCGTCGAGGGCGGCCTGGGCCCGGCGCGCGGAGCCGGGGACGCCCATGAGGTGCCCGAGGCCGTAGACGTGCACGGTCCGGCACGTGATCCAGGTGAAGACCGGCTGCGTCGCGTCGACGACGCCGTCGTCCCCGAGCCACCCGGCGCCGCCGGCGCTCGACCCGACGTCGCGTCCGAACGCGAGCAGGTCGTGGGCGTGGCCGGTGAGCCACACGCGGTGGAGGTCGCTGTCGAGCCACGTCGGCTGCGGCGGGGTCGGCGAGCCGGTGTGGGGAGGCGCGGTCGTGGTCACAGGGGTGCTCCGGCTGTCTCGGTGGCGGACGGGAGGCGGACGAGCCCGGCGCGCTGACGCAACCAGAGGATCTGCTCGGCGAGCTGGTAGCCCTGGCCGCCCTCGTGCTGGTTGAAGGGGTACACCTCGATCGAGGTGTCGACGGCGGCGCCCGCCGCGGCGGCACGCGAGCCGTAGTGGTTGTACGCGCTGTAGACGGTGGACGGCGGGCAGATGGGGTCCATGAGCGCGACGGAGAAGAGCGCCGGCGCGGTGGCACGGCGGGCGTGGTTGACGCCGTCGACGTAGGAGAGCGTGCGGAAGGCCTGCTCGGCGTGCTCCCGGTGGACCGAGAGGTACGTGGTGATCTCGCCGTAGGGGTCGGTGTCGACGAGCGAGACGGCGCGCCGGTAGTTGCAGAGGAACGGGACGTCCGGCATGACGGCGAGGAGGTCCGGGACGAGCCCGGCGACGGCGAGGGCGATCCCGCCTCCCTGGCTGGCGCCGCCGACCGCGACACGCGTGGCGTCGACGCGTGGGTTGTCGCGCAGCGCCTCGACGGCCCGGACGGCGTCGGTGAACACGCGCCGGTAGTAGTGCTCGGCCGGGTCGAGGATGCCGCGGGTCATGAAGCCGGGTGCGGCCGGTCCGCTGCCCACGGGGTCGGGGGTGTCGCCGCCGTGGCCCCACCGGCTGCCCTGCCCGCGCGTGTCCATGAACAGGTGCGCGAAGCCTGCGGCCGCCCACACGAGATGGTCGTGGGGTAGCCCGCGCCCGCCGCCGTAGCCGTTGTACGTGACGATGCCCGGCAGGTCGGTGCCGCTGCGCGGGAGCGTGAGCCAGGCGTTGATGCGGTGGCCGTCGAAGCCGCTGAAGGAGACGTCGAAGATCTCGACGAGGTCGAGCCCTGCGTCGACCGGTGTCGCGCGGACGTCGATCGGGAAGGATCGCGTCGCGGTGAGCGTGGCGGACCAGAACTCGTCGAAGTCTGCCGGCTCGTCGACGTCGGGCAGGTAGGTGGTCAGTGCGGTGGCGTCGAGATCGTAGAAGGCCATGGGCGTCTCCTGACGTCCGGGGGTGCCGGGCGTGCGCGTGGTGGTCGGGTGGGTGGGCAGCGGCGTGAGGGTGCGGCGGGAGCGTCTACCGGGAGAGCGAGCTGAGCTCGGAGCGAGGGCTCCCGTCGCGGTCGACGGTCGTCAGGGGGGTGACGCGCTGGGGGACGAGCTCGGACTGGAGGACCATCGCGGCGCCGCCGATCGCGGGCGCGGTGTCGGCCGCGTGCGAGAGGCGGACGTCGACGGGGTGGCTCGTGCGCGCGAAGAAGGACTGCTCGAGCAGCTCGCGGACGGCGGGGACGTAGATGTGGCTGGCGGCCGCGAAGCTCGCTCCGGTGAGGACGAGGAGCCGCACGTCGAGGAGGTTGACGATCGTGTGCGCGGCGACGGCGAGGTATCGCGCGGAGCGTTCGAGGATCTGCCGTGCGCCGACGACGCCGTTGCGCGAGGCGCGGGCGATCGCGGCGAACTGCATGGCGATGGAGGCGCCCTCGGGGAGCCGGTCGAGCCCGGCTGCCTGGGCGACGCGGGCGTCGGCGCGAGCAGCCTCGACGACGGCGGCGGGCCCGGCGAGGACCTCTGCGCACCCGCGCATCCCGCACCAGCACACCGGGCCGTCGATGTTGAGGCTCGTGTGGCCGATCTCTCCGGCGTTGCCGCTCGCTCCGCGGTAGGCGACGCCGTCGAGGAGGACGCCGGCGCCGATGCCGGTCCCCATGTACAGGGCGGCGAAGGTCGTCTCGCCGCTCGTGCCGCCGGACCAGTACTCGCCGATGGCCGAGGCGGTGGCGTCGTTGTCGAGCAGCACGGGGAGGCCGGTGAGGATCTCGAGCTCGGTGTCGAGCGGGAAGTCTTCCCAGGACCGCATGAACGGGGGTGTGCGGTTCATCCCGTTGGTCGAGGTCAGGGGGCCGGGGGAGACGAGGCCGAGACCGAGGATCTTGGAGCGGTCGACGCCGATGCCCGTGATGAGGAGGTCGATCTCGCCGGCCATGCGCTCGAGCACCTGGGCCGGCTCTGCGTCGCCGGGGCCGGGGCGTGTCATGCGGGCGACCGGGGCGCCGGCGAGGTTGGTCACGGCGTAGGTGATGCCGGAGTGGTCGAGGTGTGCGCCGACGGCGTAGCGGGCCGACGGGTTGAGCTCGAGGAGGACCCGGGGCTTGCCGCCGGTCGACTCTGCGCGGCCGATCTCGACGACGAGGTCCTCGTCGAGGAGGCGTCGGACGACCGTGGAGACCGTCGCTCCCGTGAGTCCTGTGACGCGGGTGAGCCCGACGCGGCTGATGGTGCCCGCTGCCCGGATCGCGTCGAGCACCGCGGAGGTGCTCGCCCCGGGGTGGCGCTTCGGTTCTGGTCCGCTCACAGCTCTCCCTCTCACGACCGTCTGTGGACACGATAGCGAGAAGCTGCCGGGTTCTGACCGACAGCTGCTGCGTCTCCTCACACTTACTTTATTCGGCTGCTTAAGAATGTGGCAAGGGCGCGGGGCGACCGACGCCGCAAGAGTTGCGTTTCGGACACGGACGGACCTCGAGGTGTTGACTTACTTTCTTCATCTGCTTAAGAATGTCGTCCAGGGCCGCTCACGGCCTCGGCCCTCCGGGGTCACAGGCTCCCTCGGCACACAGCAGTGCCGACGCAGAGAGGATCAACGATGTTCCCTCACTCACGACGCAGGCGAGCGGCCGCGTTCACCGCCCTGGCCTCGGTCATCGGCCTCACGGCCGCGTGCTCCGCCGACAGCGGCGAGTCGAACGACGACGGCGTCATGGCCGGCGACATCACCGTGCTGACGTGGCGCACCGACCTCCTCGAGGACGGCACCCTCGACGGCTACAAGGCGGAGTTCGAGAAGAAGTACCCCGACATCACGGTCGAGTTCGAAGGCATCACGGACTACGAGGGCGAGGTCCGCACCCGCATGAACACCGAGGACTACGGCGACGTCCTCGGGATCCCCGGGACCATCACCCCCGAGCAGCTCCCCGACTTCTTCGAACCGCTCGGCACCACCGAGGAGCTGGCGAAGGAGTACCGCTTCATCAACGACAAGTCCTACGACGGCAACGGATACGGCATCGCCGTGGTCGGCAACGCCCAGGGCCTCGTCTACAACACGAAGGTCTGGGCCGAGGCGGGCGTCACGGACCTGCCGACCTCGCCGGAGGAGTTCCTCGACGCGCTCGACGCCATCGCGACCACCACCGACGCGATCCCCCTCTACACGAACTACGCCGCCAACTGGCCGGTCACGCAGTGGGACGCCCACCGCGGCTCGATCACGGCCGACGAGGAGTTCAACCGCTCGCTCCCTGAGGACGACGCCCCGTGGAGCGAGGGCAAGGACCTCTACGTCATCGACTCCCTCCTCTGGGACGCCGTCGAGGGCGGATACATCGAAGAAGACCCGACGACCACGGACTGGGAAGCGTCCAAGGGCATGCTCGGCTCGGGCAAGATCGCCACCATGGCGCTCGGGTCCTGGGCCATCGGCCAGATGCAGGACGCCGCCGACGACCCTGCGGACATCGGCTACATGCCGTTCCCGAACCAGGTCGACGGCACGTTCCACTCGATCATCGGGGGCGACTACAACCAGGCGATCAACGTCCACTCCGAGCACAAGGAGGAGGCGCGCGCCTGGATCGACTGGTTCAACGCCGAGTCCGGCTACGCCGAGTCGCAGGGCGGCCTCTCGCCGCTCCTCGATGGTGACATGCCCGAGACTCTCGCGGACTTCGAAGCCCTCGGGGACGACCTCGTCTACCTCGAGCAGCTCCCGGCCGAGCCCGGCAAGGAGACCCTCGTGACGGACATCGACAACGCGGCCGAGATCGGCCTCCAGAAGGAGATCTACCGCAAGGCGCTCATCGACGCCGCCCGCGGCCAGACGGACGAGACCAAGGACGAGTTCTTCGACGACCTCAACACCCGCTGGGCCGAGGCCCGCGCAGACGTCATGAGCTGACCGGCAGCACCTGGAACGCCGGAACCCGGAATGCACGATGTCGTGTGTCGCACGAGGTGGGAGAACGACGAATGACAAGCACACGTGAGCTGGCGCAGCCGCCGGCCCGACCGCTGCTGAAGAAGAAGAGCGCCCTCCTCACCTCGAGACGTCGCCGGACGGGATGGGGGTGGCGAGGGACCCCGTACGTGTTCCTCGCCCTCCCCGTCCTCCTGCTCGTCCTGTTCACCTACGTCCCCGTGGCGAACATGTTCTGGTACTCCCTCACGGACTGGGACGGCCTCGACAAGACGAAGACCTTCGTCGGCATCGACAACTACGTCTCCGTCTTCACACGGCCCGAGCTCTTCCGGGTGTTCTTCGTCAGCCTCTACTACTTCGCCGCGTCGTTCATCCAGATGGCGCTCGCCCTGTACTTCGCGACGATCCTCAGCTTCAGCACGCGGTTCCGGAACCTCTTCAAGGGGATCCTCTTCTTCCCCTATCTCGTCAACGGCGTGGCGATCGGCTTCATCTTCTTGTACTTCTTCCGGCCCGACGGCACGCTCGACGCGCTGCTGGACATCGTCGGCCTCGGTGACCTCAGCCGCCCGTGGCTCGGCGACCGCGACGTCGTGAACTTCTCGCTCGCGAGCACCTCGATCTGGCGGTACATGGGCCTGAACTTCGTGCTCTTCCTCGGGGCGATCCAGTCGATCCCGAACCAGCTCTACGAGGCGGCGGAGCTCGACGGCGCGAACCGGTGGCAGCAGTTCCGCTTCATCATCGCGCCGGGGATCAAGCCGATCATCGGCCTGTCCTTCATCCTCGCGATCTCCGGGAGCCTCGCCGTGTTCGAGATCCCCTTCATCATGACCGGCGGCTCCAACGGGTCCGAGACCTTCGTCATCCAGACGGTGAACTCCGCGTTCAAGTTCTCGAAGGTCGGCCTCGCCTCGGCGATGGCCGTCGTCCTCCTCGCGATCGTCCTCGTCATCACCTGGATCCAGCGCAAGCTCGTCCCCGAAGAGAAGGTGAACCTCACGTGACCGCGCTCTCCGCGAAGACGGGCAAGTACCTGTCCCTGGTCCTCGCCTCCATCCTCACCCTGCTGCCGATCGTCGTCATCGTCATGGCGTCGTTCAAGACGACCGACGAGTTCCAGGACAGCGGTCCGTTCGACCTCCCCGGCAGCCTGAGCTTCGCCAACTACGTGACGGCGTTCACCAAGGGTCGGATGCTCGAGGCGTTCGTCAACACGACGTTCATCCTGCTCGTCTCGGTCACCGGCACGATCATCATCGGGACGATGGCGGCATACGCCCTCGACCGATTCGAGTTCCGGTTCAAGAAGACTGTCGTCGTCGCGTTCCTCCTGGCGACCCTCGTGCCGGGCGTCACGACGCAGGTGGCGACCTTCCAGGTGGTGAACAACCTCGGACTGTTCAACACCCGGGGCGCGGTCATCGCGCTCTTCCTCGGCACGGACATAGTCTCGATCTACATCTTCATCCAGTTCATGCGGAGCATCCCCAAGGAGCTCGACGAGGCCGCGGTGCTCGACGGCGCGAACCACCTGACGATCTACCGCAGGATCATCCTGCCGCTGCTCAAGCCGGCGATCGCGACGGTGATCATCATCAAGGGCATCGCGATCTACAACGAGTTCTACATCCCGTTCCTCTACATGCCCGGTCGCGACCTCGGGGTCATCTCGACCTCCTTGTTCCGGTTCAAGGGTCCGTTCGGGGCACAGTGGGAGATCATCGCAGCAGGCGTCATCATCGTCATGATCCCGACGCTCATCGTCTTCCTCGCCCTGCAACGGTTCATCTACAACGGATTCACGTCGGGCGCCACGAAGTAGTCCGCCCAACCACGACCACGACCCAGCGATCCAGGAGCGATCACCGATGATCAGCGAGACCTTGCACGACGGCTGGACCCTCCGCGCGACCCATGGCCCCGTGCCCGCCGAGATCGTCGGGCGCACCGTCCCGGCCCAGGTCCCGGGCACCGCGCACACCGACCTCCTGGCCGCCGGCCTCATCTCGGACCCCTACCTCGACCTCAACGAGCGAACCCTCGAGTGGATGCATCGGACCGCCTGGCGCTACGAGCTGACGTTCCACACCGATCCCGCGGGCCTCCACGAGCACCTCGACCTCGCGTTCGACGGAATCGACACGGTCGCCCGCGTGAGCCTCAACGGGAGCGAGATCGGCAGCACCGCCAACCAGCACCGGTCCTACCGCTTCGACGTCACGTCCCTCGTCCGTCCGGGCGAGAACCACCTGGTCGTCGACCTGCGCCCGGCCGTCGAGCACGCCGAGGAGCAGTCCGATGCGCTCGTGCTGCGCCCGCGTGCCTACGACCACCCCTTCAACATGGTCCGCAAGATGGCCTGCAGCTTCGGGTGGGACTGGGGACCCGACCTCCAGACCGCCGGGCTCTGGAAGCCGGTCCGGATCGAGCGGTGGTCCTCGGCCCGCCTCGCTCAGGTCCGTCCCCTCGTCACGGTCGACGAGCACGGGACAGGGCACGTCCACGTCCACGTCGACCTCGACCGGACGTCGTCCGCGGGCCTCGACCACCACGGCGACACCGTGGTCACCGCCGCGCTCGCAGCCGCGCACGGGCTCGGCGACCACGTCGCGACGGTCGCGCTCGGTCCCGACGCCCGCTCGGCCGTCGTGCACGTGGAGGTTCCCGGCGCTCCGCTGTGGTGGCCGGTCGGCTACGGCGAGCACCCGTTGTTCGACCTCGAGGTCACGCTCGGGACCACAGACGGCGACCGGCTCGACTCCTACTCCCGGCGCGTCGGGTTCCGCACGGTCGAGCTCGACACCACGCCGGACGCGACGGGCACTCCGTTCACGCTCGTGATCAACGGGCAGCCCGTGTTCGTCAAGGGCGCCAACTGGATCCCGGACGACCACCTCCTCACACGGATCACGCGCGACCGCGTCGCCCGACGCGTCGACCAGGCGATCGACGCGAACATGAACCTCCTGCGGGTCTGGGGTGGCGGGATCTACGAGACCGAGGACTTCTACGACGTGTGCGACGAGCGCGGCGTGCTCGTCTGGCAGGACTTCCTGCTCGCGTGCGCGGCATACCCCGAGGAAGAACCGCTGTGGAGCGAGCTCGAGGCGGAGGCTCGGGAGAACGTCGCCCGGCTCACACCGCACGCGTCGCTCGTCGTGTGGAACGGCGGGAACGAGAACCTCTGGGGCTTCATGGACTGGGGCTGGCAGGAGGACCTCGCGGGCCGCACGTGGGGACAGCGCTACTACACCGAGCTGTTCCCGGCGATCGTCGCCGAGCTCGACCCCACCCGCCCGTACTGCGACGGCAGCCCGTACAGCCCCGGATCCTCCGCCGACGTGGCCCAGGGCGCTCCGGCGATCCACCCCAACGACGAGAACCACGGGACGCGCCACGAGTGGGAGGTCTGGAACCGCCAGGACTACTCGGCGTACCGCGACGCCGTGCCGCGCTTCTGCTCGGAGTTCGGCTTCCAGGGCCCTCCGGCGTGGACGACCCTGACGCGCTCGATCCCTGCGGCGGCGCTCCACAAGGAGTCGCCGGAGTTCCTCCTCCACCAGAAGGCCGAGGATGGCAACGGCAAGCTCGACCGCGGCCTGGCACCGCACCTGCCCGTCCCCGAGACGTTCGAGGACTGGCACTGGATCACCCAGCTCAACCAGGCCCACGCCGTCGCCTTCGGCATCGAGCACTTCCGGTCCTGGTGGCCCCGCACGGCCGGCGCGATCGTCTGGCAGCTCAACGACTGCTGGCCTGTCACGTCCTGGGCGGCGATCGACGGCGACGAGCGGCCCAAGCCGCTCTTCTACGCGCTCCGCCACGCCTACGCCGACCGCCTCCTCACGGTGCAGCCGCGCGACGGTGCGCCGGCGCTCGTCGTCGTCAACGACTCCGCCGAGCGGTGGGTCGGGACGGTCGTCCTGCGACGCACGGACCTCGCCGGGACCGAGCTCGCCCGTGCGGAGATCGCCGTCGATGTCGAGGCGCGCGGGGCGATCACGCTCGCGTTGCCCGGCGAGCTCGTCTCGCCCGCTGACCCCACGCGCGAGGTGCTCGTCGCGGAGCTTGAGGGCGTGCGTACCGTCCACCGCTTCGTCGAGCCGAAGGACCTCGCCCTCGATCCTGACGCGCTCGGCGTGACCGTCCGGGCGACCGAGACCGGTCTGGCGATCGACGTCCGCGCCTCGAGCCTCGCGCTCGACGTCGCCGTGATGGCCGACCGGATCAGTCCCGAGGCGGTCGTCGACGACATGCTCGTCACGCTCCTCGCGGGGGAGTCCCGGACCTTCTCGGTGACCACCGCTGAACCCGTCGACCAGGCGCGGCTGGCCGAGCTCTCCGCGCCGGAGACGCTCGCTCTCGTCCTGCGGTCCGTCAACGGCTCGCTCCCTCGCCGGGCGGGTGCGAGGCGGTAGTGTCACCTGGACCGTCCGGCGCCGCCAGGGCGCCGGGATGCGAGGAGCGAGATGTCGAGCGACGCCACCACGGGTCAGTCAACGCCTCCGTCCCGACCGCACGGCGCCGTCGGGATGGTCCGCACGGCGTCCCGCCGGGTGGTGGGCGTCGAGCCCTTCTTCATGGAGTTCATCGCCGGAGCCGAGGAGATCCTCGCCGTCCACGACCTCTCGGTGCTCCTCGCCGTCGTCGCGGACGCCGGCGCCGAGCGGCACACCTACGAGCGCTGGGCCGAGTCGGACCTGGTCGACGCGGTGATGGTCGTCAACGTCCGTGAGGACGACGACCGACCGGCCCTCCTCGCGGCGCACGGCATCCCGTCGGTCATGGTCGGCCGGTGGGACGGCGAGCCGTCGCTGCCCGTCGTGCGTGCGGACGACGTCGCCGCGATGGAGGAGGCTGCCGGGTACCTTCTCGGGCTGGGGCACCGGGCCGTCGCCCACGTGACGGGTCCGAGCGCCTACCTCCACACGCAGGCCCGGGTCCGTGCCCTCGCGGAGGCGTGCGCGTCGTACGGTGTCGAGCCCGTGACGGTCGAGGGGGACTACTCGGACGACGCGGGGGAGCGGATCACCCGCGAGCTCCTCGCGCGCACGGCGCGGCCGACCGCCATCGTCTACGACAACGACGTCATGGCCGTCGCCGGGCTGCACGTGGCCCACGAGCTGGGCGTGCCGGTGCCGGGCGAACTCTCCCTGCTCGGCTGGGACGACTCGCGGCTGTGCCGTCTCACACAGCCGCCGCTGTCGACGATGAGCCTCGACGTCCACGAGATGGGCCGGCTCGTGGGAGCAGCGGTGCTCGAGACCATCGAGGGCCGTCCGCCGGTGCACGACGCGGTCCTCACAGCCCACCTCATCGTGCGGGGCTCGACCGGCGCCCCGGCGACCGCCTGACGACCTTCTGACCTCTCAACCGAACGAGCCAAGGAGCAACTCCATCGTGAACGCCGTGCCATCCGTCGAGCCGCAGGGGCTCGCCCACCACCGTCAGCTCCCCGCCGACTTCCTCTGGGGCTCCGCGACGGCGTCCTACCAGATCGAGGGGGCTGCCGACGAGGGCGGCCGCGGGAAGTCCATCTGGGACACGTACTCCCACACCCCGGGCAAGACCCTCAACGGGGACACCGGAGATGTCGCGGACGACCACTACCACCGGTGGGCCGAGGACGTCGAGCACATCCGCCGCCTCGGTCTCGGCGCCTACCGCTTCTCCATCTCGTGGTCGCGCGTCCAGCCGGGCGGCTCCGGGGACTTCAACGCCGAGGGCATCGCGTTCTACTCGACCCTCGTGGACGCGCTCATCGCCGCCGGCGTCAAGCCGGTCGTCACGCTCTACCACTGGGACCTGCCGCAGGAGCTCGAGGACGAGGGCGGGTGGACCAATCGCGCGACGGCCTACGCCTTCGCCGAGTACGCGCGACGCATGGCGGTCGAGCTCGGCGACCGGATCGACGTGTGGACCACGCTCAACGAGCCGTGGTGCTCCGCGTACCTCGGGTACGGCTCGGGCGTCCACGCCCCCGGGCGCACGGAGGCGGAGGGCGCGCTCAAGGCCGTCCACCACCTCAACCTCGCGCACGGCCTCGCCGGCCGGGCGATCCGCGAGGTCCTCGGCGAGAGCGCGAGGCTGTCGGTGACGCTCAACCTCCACGTCATCCGACCGTCCGACCCGTCGAGCGAGGCCGACGTCGACGCCGTCCGCCAGATCGACGCGCTCGCGAACCGCGCGTTCCTCGGCCCGATGCTCGACGGCGCCTACCCGGAGGACCTCCTGGCCGACACCGCGGCCGTGAGCGACTGGTCCTTCGTCGAGGAGGGGGACACCGCGATCGCGAACATCCCGCTCGACGTCCTCGGGATCAACTACTACTCGACCGTCCAGGTGCGGCGCGTGCCCGCCGGCGAGCCGGTGCTCGCGCGCAACGACGGGCACGGTGCGGCTGCGGCCACCCCGTGGATCGGCGTGACGGACATCGAGTTCGTCCAGCAGCCGGGCCCGTACACGGCGATGGGCTGGAACATCGAGCCGGCCGGCATGACCGAGCTGCTGCTGTCCGTGCACCGGGCGTACCCGGAGCAGCCGCTCATGGTCACCGAGAACGGCGCCGCGTTCCACGACGAGGTGAGCGCGGACGGTCGCGTCCACGACGCCGACCGCGTGTCCTACCTCCACGACCACATCGATGCGGTGGGCCGGGCGATCGATGCGGGCGCCGACGTCCGCGGGTACTTCGCGTGGTCCCTCCTCGACAACTTCGAGTGGGGCTACGGGTACGACCGTCGCTTCGGGATCATCCGCGTGGACTACACCACGCTCGAGCGCACGTGGAAGGACTCGGCGTTCTGGTACCGGTCCCTCGCGACGTCGGGCCGCCTCCCGGCGATCTCGGAGGTCGAGTACGCAGACCGCTGAGCCGTGCCGCGCCCGACGAGCCTCGGCTCGACGGCGACCGGCGCAGGTGTGACGTGCGACACGCCGTACGGTGCGGCGAGCGGGTGAAAAAGGTGAGCTCCACGGGGGTCGCCCACCGGCTGTGGACGAGGGTCGTCCACAGCCGGTGGGCGGCCCTCGTGCGTGGCGCGCGGTGCCCTGCGACCGGGTCGGCGCCAGCGCCTTCCGCCTGATGTCAGTGGTCCGGAGGAGACTGATGGAGTCGCTCGACGGGTGGCGTGCTCGACGCGGCGAGGGGTCGAGGCTGCTTGTCCACACGTCGTCCACAGGGTGTGCGACGCGTGTTGTCGGGTGTGCTCCACCGAACAGCGAATCGCAACACCTAGGGGTCGACCGCCGGCCTCACCCCTAGGTATAGTGGTTCAACGCCAGACGCCGAGAAGCGTCCGGGGGAATGACACAGACGTAGTTACAGGCACGTCGTTCGAGGTCACAGGCCGCATTCGGACTGTGCGGACCACACGACGACGCCGGCATCACGACGACCCGCACGACGACGACGGCATCACGACGACCCGCACGACGACGGCATCACGACGACCCGCACGACGACGACGGCTGCACGGCAGCCCTACAAACCCAGGAGACGGACTATGAGCATCACGGTCTACAGCAAGCCGGCGTGCGTGCAGTGCGACGCGACCTACCGGGCCCTCGACAAGAAGGGCATCGAGTACTCGATCGTCGACATCAGCCAGGACCCGGAAGCCCTGGAGATGGTGCGCGGCCTCGGCTACCTGCAGGCCCCCGTCGTCGTCGCGGGCAACGAGCACTGGTCCGGGTTCCGTCCCGACCAGATCAACGCCCTCGCAGCAAAGGTCTCCACCGCCGTCGCCTGATCGTGACGGACGGCCGCGAGCACCAGGAAGGACCGGTGGGCTGACATGGCGAACCTCGTGTACTTCTCGAGCACGTCCGAGAACACCCACCGGTTCGTGCAGCGGCTCGGGATCCCCGCCCAGCGCATCCCGGTCCGCCCCGCGGACGGCTTCCTCCGGGTCGACGAGCCCTACGTTCTCGTCGTCCCGACGTACGGCGGCGGCAACGAGGGCGGCGCCGTACCCCGCCAGGTCGTGAAGTTCCTCAACGACGAGCGCAACCGCTCGTTCATCCGCGGTGTCATCTCCGCCGGCAACACGAACTTCGGTTCGGCGTACTGCCTCGCCGGTGACATCGTCTCCACGAAGTGCCAGGTCCCGGACCTCTACCACTTCGAACTGCTCGGAACCACCGAGGACGTCGCGCGCGTCCGCGAAGGATTGGCTCAATTTTGGCTACGACAGCTACAGATCCCGGCCTAGACACAGGCCTCGACTACCACTCGCTCAACGCGATGCTCAACCTGTACGGGCCGGACGGGGAGATCCAGTTCGACAAGGACCGCCAGGCGGCGCGCGAGTACTTCCTCCAGCACGTCAACCAGAACACGGTCTTCTTCCACAGTCTCGACGAGAAGCTCGAGTACCTCGTGGAGAACAAGTACTACGACCCCCTGGTCCTCGCGAAGTACGACCGCGCGTTCGTCAAGTCGCTCTTCGACCTCGCGTACTCGAAGAAGTTCCGCTTCGAGACGTTCCTCGGCGCGTTCAAGTACTACACGTCCTACACGCTCAAGACCTTCGACGGGAAGCGCTACCTCGAACGCTTCGAGGACCGTGTCTGCATGGTCGCGCTCACCCTCGGCGACGGCGACGAGGCCCACGCGACGAACCTCGTCGAGGAGATCATCTCCGGGCGCTTCCAGCCCGCGACCCCGACGTTCCTCAACTCGGGCAAGGCGCAGCGCGGCGAGCCGGTCTCCTGCTTCCTCCTGCGCATCGAGGACAACATGGAGTCCATCGCGCGCGGGATCAACTCCGCGCTGCAGCTCTCCAAGCGTGGCGGCGGCGTCGCCCTCCTCCTGAGCAACATCCGTGAGCACGGCGCGCCCATCAAGCACATCGAGAACCAGTCCTCGGGCGTCATCCCCGTGATGAAGCTCCTCGAAGACTCCTTCTCCTACGCCAACCAGCTCGGTGCGCGACAGGGGGCAGGCGCGGTGTACCTCCACGCACACCACCCCGACATCATGCGGTTCCTCGACACCAAGCGTGAGAACGCCGACGAGAAGATCCGCATCAAGACGCTCTCGCTCGGCGTCGTCATCCCGGACATCACGTTCGAGCTGGCACGCAAGAACGAGGACATGTACCTCTTCTCCCCGTACGACGTCGAGCGCGTCTACGGACTCCCGTTCGCCGACGTCTCGGTGAGCGAGAAGTACCACGACATGGTTGACGACGCCCGGATCCGCAAGACGAAGATCAAGGCGCGCGAGTTCTTCCAGACCCTCGCCGAGCTGCAGTTCGAGTCCGGCTACCCGTACGTCATGTTCGAGGACACGGTCAACGCGGCGAACCCCATCAAGGGCAAGATCACGCACTCGAACCTGTGCTCGGAGATCCTCCAGGTCTCGACCCCGTCGACGTACAACGAGGACCTCTCCTACGCCGAGGTCGGCCGTGACATCTCGTGCAACCTCGGCTCGCTGAACATCGCGAAGACGATGGACTCGCCCGACTTCGCGAAGACGATCGACACGGCCATCCGTGGCCTGACCGCGGTCTCCGACCAGACGAGCATCGAGTCGGTCCCGTCGATCAAGCACGCGAACGAGCTCGGCCACGCGATCGGCCTCGGCCAGATGAACCTCCACGGCTACCTGGCCCGTGAGCGCATCTACTACGGGTCCGACGAGGGCATCGACTTCACGAACATGTACTTCTACACGGTGGCGTTCCACGCCATCGCGGCGTCGAACCGGCTCGCCATCGAGCGCGCTCGCGCGTTCGGCGGCTTCGAGGACTCGAAGTACGCGACGGGCGAGTACTTCGACAAGTACACCGAGAACGTCTGGGCGCCGGCGACCGAGCGCGTCGGCGAGCTGTTCGCAGCATCCGGCGTGCACATCCCGACGCAGGAGGACTGGCTGCAGCTCAAGGCCTCGGTCATGGAGCACGGCATCTACAACCAGAACCTCCAGGCCGTCCCGCCGACCGGGTCGATCTCCTACATCAACAACTCGACGTCCTCCATCCACCCGGTGGCGTCGAAGATCGAGATCCGCAAGGAGGGCAAGATCGGGCGCGTCTACTACCCGGCGCCCTACCTGACGAACGACAACCTCGAGTACTACCAGGACGCGTACGAGATCGGCTACGAGAAGATCATCGACACGTACGCTGCGGCGACGCAGCACGTCGACCAGGGCCTGTCGCTCACGTTGTTCTTCAAGGACACGGCGACGACCCGCGACGTCAACCGCGCGCAGATCTACGCGTGGCGCAAGGGCATCAAGACGCTCTACTACATCCGCCTGCGCCAGATGGCCCTCGAGGGGACCGAGGTGGAGGGTTGCGTCTCCTGCATGCTGTGACGCTCGACGCTGTGACACCCCGACGGACCGACGACTGCTCGACGAGAGAGACGAAGTGATGACCCCCACCGGCAAGCTCAAGCTGATCGACCGGGTCCAGGCGATCAACTGGAACCGCGTCGAGGACGACAAGGACTCCGAGGTCTGGGACCGTCTCGTCGGCAACTTCTGGCTGCCCGAGAAGGTACCGGTGTCCAACGACATCCAGTCGTGGGCGACCCTCACGCCGGTCGAGAAGGAGCTGACGACCCGCGTCTTCACGGGCCTCACGCTCCTCGACACGATCCAGGGGACCGTCGGCGCCGTCAGCCTCATCCCGGACGCGATCACGCCGCACGAGGAGGCCGTCTACACGAACATCGCGTTCATGGAGTCGGTCCACGCGAAGAGCTACTCGTCGATCTTCTCGACCCTCATCTCGACGCAGGAGATCGACGACGCGTTCCGGTGGTCGGAGGAGAACGTCAACCTCCAGCGCAAGGCGGAGATCGTCCTGGGCTACTACCACGGGGACTCCCCGCTCAAGCGGAAGGTCGCCTCGACGCTGCTCGAGTCGTTCCTCTTCTACTCGGGCTTCTACCTGCCCATGTACTGGTCGAGCCGAGCCAAGCTGACGAACACGGCCGACCTCATCCGCCTCATCATCCGTGATGAGGCCGTGCACGGGTACTACATCGGCTACAAGTACCAGAAGGGCCTCGAGAAGCTCTCCCCGGCCGAGCGCGAGGAGATGAAGGCGTACACCTTCGAGCTGCTCTTCGAGCTCTACGAGAACGAGGTCCAGTACACCGCGGACCTCTACGACGGTGTCGGTCTCACCGAGGACGTCAAGAAGTTCCTGCGCTACAACGCCAACAAGGCGCTCATGAACCTCGGCTACGAGGGTCTGTTCCCCAAGGACGAGACGGACGTCAACCCGGCGATCCTCTCAGCCCTGAGCCCGAACGCCGACGAGAACCACGACTTCTTCTCCGGGTCCGGCTCGTCGTACGTCATCGGCAAGGCCGTCAACACCGAGGACGAGGACTGGGAGTTCTGACCAGTCGTTCGGCGATCGTTCGACGAGCATGACGTCCGACGAGCATGACGAAGGGCCCCGGCCCTCCCACCGCGAGGTGGGGGAGCCGGGGCCCTTCGTGCGTCCCGCCCAGGCGGGACGACTGGTAGGCCGGAGTGTCGAGGCTACTTGGCGTCGAGGATGTCGACGACGAAGATGAGGTCTTCCTCGGCGAGGTCGTTGCCCTGGCCCTCGTAGGCGAGCGCCTTCGGGATGACGAGAAGCACCTGGCTGCCGACCGTCTGGCCGACAAGACCCTGGTCCCAGCCGGCGATGACAGAACCCGTGCCGATCGTCGTGCTGAACGGTGCACCGTTCTCCCAGGAGGAGTCGAACTGCTCGCCGTCGGAGACCTTCCAGCCCGAGTACTGGAACGTGACGCTCTGACCGGCAGCGACCGGTGCACCCGCACCCGTGATGAGCGTCTGGGCGACGAGCTCGGCCGGGGCCGTGTAGCCCTCGGGGATCTCGATGCTCGGCTTGCCCGTGTCGTCGAGCGTGACCGACGGGAGCCCGTCGACAGGCGCGACGGCCTCACCCTCGGCGCGCGTGGGGATCGTCCGCGTGGAGACGACCTCGATCGCCATGAGCAGGGTCTCGCCCGTGGAGGGGTCAGGGTTGGCGAGGAGCAGGCGCGCCCCGACCTTCTGTCCCTCGAGCGCCTCGCTCAGCGCGCCGATGATCTGCGGGTCGCCGATCGTGATCTCGTCGGGGACCGTCTCCCAGCTCGACTGCGCCTCGACGCCGTCCGTGCCGGTGTACAGCACCGAGTGCAGGGAGACGATGTCCCCGGCGACGAGGTCCTCCCCGCTGCCCTCGTTGATGACGCGGACCGCGGCGGCGCTCGTCGCGAACGGAGCCGTGAAGGTCAGTGCCGGCTTCACGCCGGGGTCACCGGTGAGCGTCACGGCCTCGAGCGCGGCGATGTCCTCAGCGGTGGGCGTCGGCTCCGCCGCAGCGGTCTCCGTGGAGGTCTCGGACGGCGTGGCCTCCGAGTCGGAGTCCCCACCACAGGCGGAGAGGAGCAGTGCGGCCCCGAGCGTGAGTGCGGTCATCCCGCGAAGTGTGCGGTGCTTCAAGACAGGTCCTTCGGTCGTCGGTTCCAGCTGCGGTCGGAACCGGCGCGGGTGGGAACTGACCCGGTGCGCTCGGCGACCAGCTCACGACGATCGGTCGTATGTCGTGTGCAGCGTTGGGCGCGCACACTCTATCGGGTGAATCTGGGAGCGCCCTGGGACGTCGCGGATCCTCGTGCTCGCGCGGAGCGAGCCGCGCTCCGCCGGCGCGACGGCGCCCAGGCCCGGGCCGGGTGCGCTCGGCACCGGGCCCGGTGGAGAATGGACGCATGCCGTCGTCCCGCAGGTCCAGGCGCCGCCCGTACGAGCAGGAGTACCGCCCGCTCGACCTTGAGCGAGCGAGCGGCGGACGTCGCCAGGATGTCCGAGACGGCGTGAGCTGGACCGTGCAGTCCGTCCGCTCGAGCGACAAGGCCTACCGCTGCCCGTGGTGCAACCGGGAGGTCGCGCCGGGCACGCCGCACGTCGTCGCCTGGGCGAACGACTCCCTGTTCGGTGCGCAGGCCGCGCTCGACGCCCGTCGCCACTGGCACACCGGCTGCTGGGACAGCGGCCGGTAGACCCGTGGGACGCAACCCGCCCACGAAGGAGATCCTCCATGACGCTCGACCCGAACCGCTCGCACCCCGATCTCATGCAGGCCGGGAGCGCGCCCTGCGTCGTCCTCCTGCACGGCTTCCCGCTCGACCACCGCATGTGGGACGACGTCGCCCGCCTCCTTCCTGACGATGTCGTGGTCATCGCACCGGACCTCCCCGGCCTGGGCGGCTCGCCTCTGGACGCGTCGCAGCCCCCGTCGCTCGAGGTGGCCGCCGACGCCGTCGCGTCGACCGTGCGTGCGAGCGGCGTCGACGAGATCGTCGTCGCAGGTCTCTCGATGGGCGGGTACGTGGCGCTCGCGCTTGCTGAGCGGCACCCGGAGCTCGTCGTCGGGCTCGCCCTCATCGACACCCGGTCCACGCCGGACGGCGACGACGCCCGGGCGCGACGGCTGGCTGTCGCCGACGAGGTGGAGCGGAGCGGCAGCGTGGCTGCAGCGAGCGACGTCTCCGGCCTCGTCGGCCCGACCACGACGAACGGACGGCCCGAGGTGGTCGAGCGGCTGGCGGCGTGGGTCGGCGACCAGTCACCCGAGGGCGTTGCGTGGTCGCAACGGGCGATGGCCGCGCGGCCGGACCGGACCCACGTGCTCGCCGCGTTCGCCGGGCCGGCCGCCGTGGTCGTGGGCGAGGAGGACGGGCTCACGCCTCCCGCAGCGGCCGAGCACATGGCCGCGCAGCTGACGGACGTCCACTACGTGCTCGTGCCGGGCGCCGGCCACATGAGCGCCGTCGAGACGCCGGCCGCCGTGGCGACCGCGATCGTCGACGTCGTGCGCCGCGTCCCTCCGCGATACTGACGCACCGTCCCGGGTGCGACGCGTCCCTCTAGACCGGGCGCTCCGGGTGGAGCGCCCGGTCCAGAGCCTCGCGCAGGTCGATCGACTCGCCGTCGCGAGCCCCCTCGCCCAGCACGAGCGGTGGGTCGGAGGGTGTGAGCACGGCGCCACGGAGCAGTGCGCGCAACGATCCTTGGACGGTGAGGACGTAGAACTCCCCGTCCACGCCGATGCCGACGCTGCGGTTCTTACGCAGGAACCATCCGTCGACCGTGGTCCGGTAGGTCGCGCGGCCGTCGTAGGACCGCGCCGTGAACCGCTCGGTCGGGACCCCACCCTCGCGCGCCGCGACGACGAAGTCGGCGATCATCGCGCGAGCCTGAGCAGACCGCGCGAGCCGCCGACGTTCGAGCTCGGCCGCCTGGTGTGCAGCGTTCGCAGACTTCTGCTCCCGCCAGGACGGACCCGGGGCCTCCGGGGCACCAGGTGCGTGGTCAGCGGACGACGGACTCATCGTCGACGTCGTCCCGCTCCGCCACGGCGACCGGCGACTCCTCCTCGGATGCGCCGTTCGTCGAGGCGTCCGCGTCGGTCGAGGTCGTCTCCTGCTCGGTCACGGTGTCTTCGCTCGTCTCCTCGGAGTCGCGCGGATCCGTGCTGACGGGGGCTGCGGAGGTCGTGTCGGCCGCGTTCGGCGGGGTGGAGGTCGCGTCCGGGGCGTCGTCCGGAGACACCGGCTCCGACGCGGCCTCGTCCTTGCCGGCGGTGGCCGAGCCGGCGGGCGCGCTCCCGGCCTGGGCGGGCCGGTTGGGGACCCGTCCGGACGCGGCCTTGCGCGCCTGCTGCGCAGGGGTTCCCGAGGCGGACAGCGGGGCTGGTCGCCCCTTGCCCTTGGGGGACTTCTTGGCCGGCGCGGGAGCGGGCGAAGGAGCCGGCTCGCGCGATGCGACGAAGGACTCCTCGGCTGCGGCAGCAGCTTCGAGAGTCGAGGCGCTGGGGATGGCCTCGGCCCCGATGAGCGTGCGGAGCTCGTCGATGTACGTCGTGATGGACTCGCGCTGGCGGTTGAGGTCGTCGACCTGACGCTGTGCGTTGCTGCGCTCGCGCTCCGCCTCGATGAGGGCGTCGGTGACGACCTGGTCGGCCTGCTCGCGCGCCGCGGCGGTGATCCCTGCGGCGGACTTGCGGGCGGCCTCGGCCGACTCCTTGGCGTACGCGTCGCTGTCCTTGCGGATCTGCTCGTACTGGACGAGAGCGTCGGCGGCACGCTTCTCCGCCTCGGCCGCGTGGCGCTCGGCGTCTCCGAGGAGCTTGTCCGTCTCCGCGCGCGTCTTCGCGTGGACCTCGGTGTCGGCCACCTGGGCCAGCTCGTGCTTGGCGGCGATCTCGAGCTCGGCACGCGCCAGCCGCTCCCGGGCCTCGTCGACGAGCGGGGCCGCTTCCGTGCGCGCCTCGTTGACGATGTCCGACGCCGTGCGTCGCGCGTCGGCGAGCAGCTTGTCCGACTCGATCTGGGCCTGCTCGCGCAGCTCAGCGGTCTCGCGTGCGGCTGCCTCTCGCTGAGCGGTGGTCTCCCGCTCGGTGACCTCGCGCAGCTCGGCGGAGTCTCGCGTCGCCGTCTCCACGAGGTGCGACGCCTCGAGGCTCGCGGCGCTGAGCTGCTCGCTCGTGGTGCGCTCGGTCGCCGTGCGGAGCTCGTCGAGGTCGAGCCCTGCCTGGACACGCCGGGCCTCGAGCTCGGCCTCGACTGTCTGGCGGAGCGTCGCGAGCTCGCGGTTGAGCTCGGCACGTCGCAGCTCGACCTCCTCGAGGGCGGCAGCGCGGACGGCTGCAGCCTCCGTCTCGGTGCGCTGGCGCAGCTCGTCGGTCTCCCGCGTGGTGGTCGCGCGCAGCTCGGCGACGTACGCCTCCGTCTCGGTGCGGGCGGTGGAGGTCTCGGTCTCGGTGCGGTGACGCAGCGCGGCGGTCTCGGCGTCGGTCCGTCCTCGCAGCTCGGCTGCGTAGTGCTCGGCCTCTTCACGCTGCGCGGTGGTGAGTGCCTCCGTGCTCGACCGCAGTGCGTCGGCATCGCGCTCCGTCGTCACGCGGAGCTCGGTCGTCTCCCGCTCGGTCGTGGCGCGCAGCGTCCCGAGCTCGCGCTCGAGCGAGGTGCGCCGCTCCATCTCCTCGGTGGTGATCGCCGTCTGGATCCGGGTCGCCTCGCGCTCGGCCGAACCGACGAGCTCCTCGGCGCGTCGCTCGGCTGACACGACGGTCGTCTCGGCCTCGTTCGCGGCGGCGGAGCGGGTCTCCTCCGCCTCGCGACGAGCGGCGGCGAGCATCTCGGCGACCTCGTTCTCGGCGCGGGACCGCATCTGGCCCGCGCTGAGCTTCGCGCGGCTGAGGATCTCCTCCGCCTGTGCCTCGGCCTGGGCCATGACATCGGTCGACTGCTCCTCTGCCGAGCGCATGAGCTGCTCGATGCGGGAACCGAGACCGGCATAGGACGGGCGGTCGGTCTCGCGGAGCTTCTCCTGCGCGTCGGCCAGCGCCGCGGCCATCTGGGCGGCCTGGGAGTCGAGCGTCGTCAGCCTGGTCCGGGTCTCGGCGAGGCTCGACTCGAGCGCCTGGACACGTCCGTCGACCTGAGCGCGGTCGTAGCCGCGCATCACTACGGGAAAGATCGGGCGTTCGTCGGACACAACAGGCCTCCGGGATCGGGGTGGACATGCTGCACTGAACCTTCACATGCTCGCCCGTACCGGGCCTGATGAGCGTGGATACGTCGCAGTGCTGCGCGTTCGAGCGCGCGTTCTGGCCCAGCCTATCGGGTCTGGCCAAGGTGGGGAACGAGCGGCGAGATGATCCGGAAGGGTACGTTTCGTCCGTCTGTGCAGGATTCGGCCTGTGCTCGGCGCGTTAGGCTGGAATCTCTTTGTCGAAGGGATCGATAGGTGCTGCAGAAGATCGTGACGGTCGCCCTGGTGCTGACGGGGCTCGTCCTCGCCGGGCTAGGAGTCGCCTCGGGGACGGTATGGCGTCCCAGCGACACCGTGACCCTCAGCAGCGGTGAGCACGACTCCGCGACGCTGCTCATGACCGAGCCGGGTGTGCTCGGTCTCGTGGACGAGTCCGTGACCATCGGTGCGTCGGGGCCCGAGGGAGCCACAGTCGTGCTCGCGATCGGTCGGGCGTCGGACGTCCAAGGCTGGATCGGCGCCGACCCGGCTGTCGTCGTGACCGGCGCGACCGACTGGGAGACGTTGTCCGTCGACGAGCCGGTGCCGGCCGAGACCGACACCGCGGCACCGACCGATCCAGCTCCACCGGAAGACGCGACGGAGCCTGCGGCTCCCGCTGAACCTGCGGCTCCCGCTGACCCAGCGGTACCGGCAGACCCCGCGGTCCCGGAGGACGCTGCTCCCGGGGAGGTCCCGGTCGTGGTGTCGCCTGACCCAGCCGGCTCCGACATGTGGATGGTCGAGGCTGTGGGCGAAGGATCGGCCGAGCTCGAGTGGTCCGCCTCGTCGAGCGACCAGGTCCTGCTGGCGGCGACCGTCGGCGAGACGACCCAGGCACCGGTCGTCACACTCACGTGGCCACGCGAGGTGACGACCCCGTGGGTCCTCCCTGGCGTCGCTCTCGGCGGCCTCCTCGTCCTCGTCGGGGTCGTGCTCGGGTACCTCTGGTTCGTGGCAGGTCCACGGCGTGACAAGCGACGCACCGGGGCTGCGTCGACGTCCCGCACGGCGCGTGCTGCGTCCCCCGCTGCCGACGGGTCTCCAGGGTCCTCGTCGTCTGCGCTCCACGACGCCAACGGCGCAGGGCGTGACGCCGACCTCGCGCCGGCGGCCAGCGCGTCGGGTCTGACCCGACGCGAGCTGCGTGAGCAGGCGGAGCGTGCACACCTCCAGCAGGATCCCGACGTGCAGCAGGCCACGTCGAAGCCGCGCCGGTCCTGGCCGTGGACCGGGGCCATCCCGGCGGTCTCGCCCCGCGGCGAGGGACGGCCGAAGACTGCCGCCGTACCGGTCGTGCCGACCGAGCCGGAGGCTCACCGGCCCGGCTGGTTGAGCGAGGGGACGGCCTCCGCGTCCGGTTCCGGCTGGCGGCAGGCGTGGGGTGTCCGGCCCGGATCTGCCGCCGACGCCGCGGACCCGACGGCTGCGAACCCCGCCGTCGCGTTCCCGACGGCGGGCGAGAACCCTGGTGGCCAGGCGCCCCGCGTGCTCGACCCGCGACCCGCGACCCAACCCCACGGGCTTCCCCCGGCTCGGCCGGAGACCACGCCCCGCGATCCCCACGAGCCCTGGCCCGCGCCGGACCCAGGACGGGTCCAGGGACCACCACCCCGTGGGGGCGGCGTCCGCCGCCGTCCTCCGGTCCAGCCCGACCGCACACCCGCCGAGAACCACGAGGAGGACCGATGAAGCGCCCACTGCGCCGCGCGGCCGTCCTCGCTTCCGCGGGTGCGCTCCTCCTGTCTGCGTGCGCGCCCGAGCTGCCGACGGTCACCGTCGATGCCGAGACCGTCGTAGCCCCCGTCGTGTCCCCGTCACAGAACGAGGAGATCCACGCCTCGATCGCCGAGGTGCTCGCTGCGGGGACCGAGACCCTCGATCCGGCCGTCCTCGCCCCTCGCCTCACCGGCCCTGCGCTGGCGCTCCGGACGGCCGAGCTGACGGTCGCGGCAGCGACCGGGGTCAAGGACGCGATCACCGAGGTGCCGATGGCCGTCCAGTCGGAGGTCATCCCGGCGACCGACACGTGGCCGCGCTGGACCTTCGCCGTGAGCGAGCGGCCCCAGAACCTCCAGACGGAGCGCCTGCTCGTCACCGAGCAGGCCGCACCGCGCGAGCAGTACAAGCTCTGGGGCTGGCTCAGGCTCTTCCCCGGGGTGACGCTCCCTGCCTTCCCCTCGGCGGCGATCGGCACCGAGGAGATCGCTCCCGACGATGCGTCGCTCGTGCTCTCGCCCGTCGACGCTGTCGCGCACTATGCGGACGTGCTCAACTCCGGGGACGCGTCCGCGTTCGCGGCCGAGTTCGCGGCCGACCCGCTCCGCGACCAGATGAACGCCCGACGCGCTGACCGGACGGCCCTCGCAGCCACCGGCGCGGGCACCTACACGCTCGTCTTCACTCCGACAGAGGGCGCGGTGCGGTCGCTGCGCACTGCCGAGGGCGGAGCGCTCGTCATCGCCCAGCTGACGTCGTCGGAGACCTTGGCGGGGGAGCCGGGCGCGGTGATCAACCCGACGGCGACCGAGAGCGCGTTCACAGCGGGTGCCGCCCCGTCCAACTCCCTCACAGTGGGCCGGACGGCCCTCGTCGGGATCTACGTCCCCGCTGCCGGCTCCACCGAACCGATCTCCGTGGTCGGGAGCGAGCTGCTCACCACGTCCGCCTCGGTCCCGTAGCGGCCCGACCTGCAGGACCCCCGACTGATGGAAAGATGAGTGCATGAGTCTTCCTGGTCCCTCCGGTTCACAGTTCGACGTGCGTGGAGCCGTCGACCTCTCTGCGTTCGGCAAGCCGACCGCCCCGCCGCCCGGTGCGCCCGGTGGAGCGCCACCCGCGGGTGGTTTCGTCGTGGACGTCACCGACGAGATGTTCCCGTCGCTCGTGCAGCAGTCCGCCCAGGTGCCGGTCGTCGCACTGCTGTGGATGCCGACGGACGCGGAGTCCGTGCGTCTCGCGACCGACCTCGCGGCCCTGACGCAGGAGTATGCAGGGCGCTTCCTGCTCGCGCGCATCAACGTCGTCGACTTTCCCCAGGTCGCGCAGGCCTTCCAGGTCCAGTCGTTCCCGACAGTCGTCGCGATCCTCGCCCAGCAGCCCGTGCCCCTGTTCCAGGGGACGGCGGAGCGTGAGCAGGTCCGTGGCGTGCTCGACCAGCTCCTCGAGGCCGCTCAGCAGAACGGTGTGACGGGCGTGCTCTCGGCCGACGGCACCGACCCGGCGGCACCGCCGGAGGCACCACCGGAGCCGGACCTGCCGCCCCTGCACCAGAAGGCCTTCGACGCGATCGACGCGGACGACCTCGACACGGCGGTCTCCGCCTACGAGCAGGCGCTGCGGGAGAACCCGCGGGACGACCTCGCGACGGCGGGGCTCGCGCAGGTGCGGCTCCTCCAGCGGACGAGGGACGCTGACCTCGCCGCCGTCCGCGCCGCCGCGGCGGACGCGCCCTCCGACATCGAGGCGCAGCTCGCGGTCGCCGACCTCGACCTCCTGGGCGGGAAGGTGGAGGATGCGCTCGGCCGTCTCATCGCTCTCGTCCCGGAGGCGCCCGACCGCGAGGTCCTGCGCCTGCGCCTCGTCGAGTACTTCAACCTGCTCGGGCCGCAGGACCCTCGGGTGGGGCCGGCACGCCGTGCGCTGACCAACGCGCTCTACTGACCCGCTCTGCCCCACAGCACGTACGACTCGAGGCCGGACCCTGTGGGGTCCGGCCTCGAGTTGTACCGGCGTGTGGGCGTCGACCGGTGGTCAGGCCTCCGGGGTGAGGTACACCGCACCCAGAGGCGGAACCCGGAGGCGCGCGGAGTACGGGCGGCCAGCAGCGGGGGCCTTCTCTGCGGTCACCGAGCCGAGGTTCCCGACTCCGGACCCGCCGTACGCGGTCGCATCGGTGTTGAGCACCTCGCGCCACACCCCGCCGGACGGGAGCGGTACCTGGTAGCCCTCGTGGGGAGTTCCGGCGAAGTTCACGACGACCGCGACGACGTTCCCGCTCGAGTCCTTGCGCAGGAACGAGAGGACGTTGTGGTCGGCGTCGTTCTCGTCGAGCCACTCGAACCCGGAGGGGTGGTGGTCGAGCGCCCACAGCGCAGGGTGCTCGCGGTACACGGCGTTGAGGTCGCGCACGAGGCGCTGGACCCCGGCGTGGCCCTCGTCGGCGAGGACGCCCCAGTCGAGCGTCCCGGACTCTGCCCACTCGGCCGGCTGGGCGATCTCGTTGCCCATGAACGTGAGCTTCTTGCCCGGGTGCGCCCACTGGTAGGCGAAGAGGACGCGGACACCGGCGCGCTGCTGCCACTCGTCCCCAGGCATCTTGTGCAGGAGGGAGCCCTTGCCGTGCACGACCTCGTCGTGGCTGATCGGCAGCACGAACTGCTCCGAGTACGCGTAGACCATCGAGAACGTCGCCTCGTGATGGTGGTAGCGCCGGTTGATCGGGGCCTCCGCGAGGTACCGGAGCGTGTCGTTCATCCAGCCCATGTTCCACTTGAGGCCGAAGCCGAGCCCGCCGGAGCTCGTCGGACGGGTGACACCGGGCCACGCGGTCGACTCCTCGGCGATGAGCATGACGCCCGGGTTGCGCCGGTAGGCCGTCGCGTTGGTCTCCTGGAGGAAGCCGATCGCCTCGAGGTTCTCGCGGCCGCCGTGGATGTTCGGTCGCCACTGGCCGGGGTCGCGCGAGTAGTCGAGGTAGAGCATCGACGCGACGGCGTCGACGCGCAGCGCGTCGACGTGGAACTCCTCGAGCCAGTACGTGGCGTTCGCGACGAGGAAGTTGCGGACCTCTGGCCGACCGAAGTTGAAGACGTACGTGCCCCAGTCGGCGTGCTCACCGAGCAGCGGGTCCGGGTGCTCGTAGAGCGGTGTGCCGTCGAAGCGGGCGAGCGCCCACTCGTCCTTGGGGAAGTGGGCGGGCACCCAGTCGACGATCACGCCGATCCCCGCCGTGTGGAGAGTGTCGACGAGGTGGCGGAAGTCGTCGGCGTGACCGAACCGGGAGGTCGGCGCGTAGTACGACGTGACCTGGTAGCCCCACGACCCACCGAACGGGTGCTCGGCCACGGGCATGAGCTCGACGTGCGTGAAGCCCATCTCGAGGACGTACTCGGTGAGCTGGGTCGCGAGCTCCCGGTAGCTGAGCGACTGGCGCCACGACCCGAGGTGCACCTCGTAGATGCTCATGGGGCCGTTGTGCGGGTCGGTGGCTGCGCGGCGGGCGATCCACTCGTCGTCCTGCCAGGTGTAGTCGGACTCGACGACGACGGACGCGGTCGCGGGCGGGATCTCCGTGCCCTTCGCCATCGGGTCGGCCTTCTGGCGCCACGAGCCGTCCGGGCCGAGGATCTCGAACTTGTAGCGGGTGCCGGCGCCGTGACCGGGAAGGAAGAGCTCCCAGATTCCCGTGGACCCGATCGACCGCATCGAGTGCGACGAGCCGCCCCAGCTGTTGAAGTCGCCGAGCAGGCGCACTGCCCGTGCGCTCGGGGCCCAGACCGCGAACGCGGTCCCGTGGACGTCGCCGAGGACGCTGGGGTAGGTCTTGGTGTTGGCGCCGAGCGTCTTCCACAGCTGCTCGTGCCGTCCCTCGCGGATGAGGTGCTGGTCGACCTCGCCGACCGTGGGGAGGAACCGGTACGGGTCGTCCGCGATCGACGACACGTCGCCGTAGCGCACGCCGATCCGGTAGTCGGGCACCGTTCCGTCGGGTGCCGACAGCGTGACGACCCAGATGCCGTCCTGCTCGTGGGCTGCGGGGTGCTCCCCGGTCGCCGTGACGAAGGAGACCTCGTCGGCGAGCGGGCGCAACGCTCGGAGGGTGACGGCGTCGGCCGAGGGGTGGACGTGCGCCCCCAGGACGCCGTGGGGGTCGTGGAAGGTGCCGTGCGCGACCGCAGAGAGCGTGTCGGCCGAGACGGGCAGCGGCAGGGGAGAGTCGAGCGGGGTCAGGGTCGGATCCGTCATGGCCCTACCATTCCACGCCTTGGGTCGCTGCGCATGGACACGGGCCCGGACACGGCGCGTTCCTCGTCGTCACACGCGTGCGGCCGGGCCTACCGGCCGAGGATGCGGTCGATCGCAGCGAGCGGGATCCCGATCCAGTCGGGCCGGTTTCGCTCCTCGTAGACGACCTCGTAGAGGGCCTTGTCGAGCTCGAAGGAGTCGAGGATGAGCCGTCGGTCCGCGAGCGAGGGTGGCTGACCGAACCCGAGAGCGCCCGGGACGCTGAGGTATCCGTTGTAGCCCTCGAGGAACGCACGGCGGGCGGCACGGGCCCACTCGGTCGAGGTCGCGCCGCCGACGGCCGCAGCATAGTCGAAGGACCGCAGCATGCCGGTCACGTCGCGCTCGCCGAGATCGGGCCGTGTGCGCTCGCTGAGCGGTCGCAGCGGCTCACCCTCGAAGTCGAGGATGCGCCACCCCGTCTGAGGGCTGTAGAGGGCCTGACCGAGGTGGAGGTCGCCATGGATGCGCTGGAGCGGGGGGAGGGGCCGTCCCTGCTGGACCGCTTCGTCCGTGACGGTGCTCATGTGCGTGAGGAAGGCTTCGATGTCCGCCGCGCGCTCGCGGACGGCAGCGCTCGCGGACGCCGCGGAACGGACCCGTCGACGGAGCGCGTCGAGGAGCCACGCAGGGTCGGCGTCGTGGACCTCGGCCGCGAATGCGCGGCGCAGGGCGCTGTGCATCTGCGCGACCTGGGTCCCGAGCTCGCGTGCCGGGCTGTTGAAGGGGCGCCCGTCGGCCGCGTGGGCGCAGGCGAGCTCGAAGCCGTCCTTGGCGTCGGGGACGAACTCGGCAAGGACGCCCGCGTGCGCACGCCACGCGCCGTCGGCGTCGTCGACGGCGATCTCGTGCCACGCGTACGGGGTGGGGACGCCGTGCCAGCCCTCGCGCGTCAGGGCGAGCGGGACCACGACGTCCGGGTTGTCACCCGGCGCGAGGGTGCGGAGCACCTTGAGCATCGTGCCGCCCGCGATGCGGGGCAGGAGCACGGAGCTGTTCGACTGCTCCACGGACAGGATGTGGGCGCCCGTGAAGTCGTACGGCGCGCGGGCGGGCCGGTCGCCGTCCACCCAAGACGCGGCGTCCAGCCACGCCGCCCAGAACGCGGGGTGCTGGGCGCCGTCGTAGAGACGACCGTCCGAGGTCCGACCGACGAGCGCCGAGGCCTCGTCGACGGCTCCCGCCGACAGGGCGGCAGCCCCAGGCAGGTCCCGCTCGAGCACGAGCGGGACCTGGAGCGTCACGTCGACGCCGCCGGCCCCCTCGCGCCGGGCCCGGACGAGCTCGACGAACGACTGGCGTCGCCCGCCGTCCTCGGAGGACAGGGGGATGCGGGCCGTGCTCGACAACGTGACGTCGACCCCCTTGGCGGGGAACCACCTGCGGGAGGGCAACCACCTCTCGAGCAGGCTGAGGAGCTCGCCCTCGTCGAGGTCGATCGTCACGCCGTCGTGCTTCGTCTCCGGAACCACCAGTGCCACACCCGTCCGTCTCTCGTCGATGGGAGCTCAGGTGACCTTGAGCCAGAAGAACTCCCGCGAGCCCAATGTCATCACGACTTCACCGTCGGCGCTGAGCGACGCGATGGTCGCACCGCCGAAGACGTCCGTGAGCGTCCCACCAGCGTGTCCGGGGATCGTCACCGAGGCGGACCGCGCGGTCGCTGCGAGGTTGGTCACGCAGAAGATCGTCTCCTCCGGCGAGACTCGCAGGAACGCGAGGACCGACTCGTTGTCGGCGACGAGCGGGACGAAGGTGCCCGTCCCGAACGTGGGGTGCTGCTTGCGCACCTTGAGCATCCCGTGGACCCAGTGCAGGAGGGACGTGGGCTGTGCCCACTGCGCCTCGACGTTCGCGTACTGGAAGTTGTGCGCGAGCGACTGGATGAGCGGGAGGTACAGCTTGCCCGGGTCGGCCGTGGAGAACCCGGCGTTGCGGTCGGGCGTCCACTGCATCGGTGTGCGGACCGCGTCGCGGTCGGGCAACCAGATGTTGTCGCCCATCCCGATCTCGTCGCCGTAGTACAGGCAGGGGCTGCCCGGCAGCGACAGGAGCAGGGCGTGCGCGAGCTCGATCTCCTTGCGCGAGTTGTCGAGCAAGGGGGCGAGCCGGCGGCGGATACCGATGTTGGCACGCATGCGCGGGTCCGGTGCATACCACCCGTACATCGAGGCGCGCTCTTCCGTGGAGACCATCTCGAGCGTGAGCTCGTCGTGGTTGCGGAGGAACGTGCCCCACTGTGCCCCCGCCGGGATCTCCGGCGTGTCGGCCAGGATGTCGAGGATCTGCTTCGCCCGCTGGTCCTTGATCGCGAAGAAGATCCGCGGCATGACCGGGAAGTGGAAGCACATGTGGCACTCCGGGTCCTCCTCGGTGCCGTAGTACTGGACGACCTCTTCCGGCCACTGGTTCGCCTCGGCGAGCATGATCGTCCCGGGGAACTCCTGGTCGATCATCGTGCGGACGCGCCGAAGGAACTGGTGAGTCTCCGGGAGGTTCTCGCAGTTGGTGCCCTCGGACTCGAACAGGTACGGCACGGCGTCGAGACGGAACCCGTCGACACCCACCTGGCACCAGTACCGCGCGACGTCGAGCATCGCGTCGACGACCTTCGGGTTCTCGAAGTTGAGGTCCGGCTGGTGCGAGAAGAACCGGTGCCAGAAGTACTGCCTGCGCACAGGGTCGAACGTCCAGTTGGACGTCTCGGTGTCGACGAAGATGATGCGTGCGTCGGGGTACTTGGTGTTGTCGTCGCTCCACACGTAGAAGTCGCCGTACGGCCCCTCGGGGTCCGAGCGGGACGCCTGGAACCACGGGTGCTCGTCGCTCGTGTGGTTCATGACGAGGTCGATGACGACGCGGATGTCGCGCCGGTGGGCCTCCTCGATGAGCTCGGTGAAGTCCGCCATCGACCCGTACTGGGGTGCGATCGCCGTGTAGTCGGCGACGTCGTAGCCGCCGTCACGGAGCGGGCTCGGGTAGAACGGCGGGAGCCACAGGCAGTCGATGCCGAGCCACTGGAGGTAGTCAAGGCGCTGGATGAGCCCGCGGATGTCGCCGGAGCCAGCCCCCGTGGAGTCCGAGAACGCACGGACGATGACCTCGTAGAACACGGCCGTCTTGAACCACTCGGGGTCCTCCGTCAGGCCGAGCTGCTTGGTGCTCCGCTCGTCCGGGTGGTCGCTGGTGCCACCACCCGGAGCGGTCGGCTGGCGTCGTGGGGGGAGCGCGGCGATGGGGATGGGCGCGGTGATCGGGCTGGGGGTCGGGCGGGTCGTCAAAGAGGCCTCACGTGGATGATGTGCGCGCTGTTGGCGAACGGATCGAGCTGGACGAATGCCTGGCTACCCCAAGGGTAGGTGGCTCCGGTGAGGAGATCGTGCGCGGCGAAGGAGTGGTGCTCGCCGGCCTCCCCGAGGCCGAGCGCGGCGAGGTCGAAGGAGACTGTCGCGGAGCGCGTGCTGTGGGGGTCGAGGTTGACGACGGTGATGACCGTGTCGGCCTCCCCGGTCGGGGAGTGCTCGGCCGCCAGGTGCGACGAGAAGGCGAGGATCTGGTCGTCGCTCGTCGGGTGGACCGTGAGGTTGCGCAGCTGCCGCAGGGAGGGGTGCGCACGCCGGATCTCGTTGAGCCGGGTGAGGAGGAGCGCGATGCCGACCTCGCTCGCACGGGACCAGTCGCGTGGCTTGAACTCGTACTTCTCGTTGTCGATCTGCTCTTCGACCCCGGGCCTCGGCACGTTCTCGCCGAGCTCGTAGCCCGCGTAGATGCCCCAGGTGGGCGAGGCGGTCGCAGCGAGCACCGCCCGGATCGCGAAGCCTGCGATCCCACCGTGCTGGAGGAAGGGCGGGAGGATGTCGTGGGTCGTCGGCCAGAAGCTCGGGCGCATGTACGCCCCTGACGGACCGGAGACCTCCTCGAGGTACTCGGCGAGCTCCTCCTTCGTGTTGCGCCACGTGAAGTACGTGTACGACTGGTGGAAGCCGATCTTCGCGAGCGCGTGCATCATCGCCGGCTTGGTGAACGCCTCCGAGAGGAAGATCACCTCCGGGTTCGTCGAGCGGATCTCTGTGAGGAGGCGCTCCCAGAACGGCAGGGGCTTCGTGTGCGGGTTGTCGACGCGGAACGCGGTGACGCCGTGGGTGATCCAGACGTGCAGGACGCGCAGGATCTCCTGGTAGATGCCCTCGGGGTCGTTGTCGAAGTTCAGCGGGTAGATGTCCTGGTACTTCTTCGGGGGGTTCTCCGCGTAGGCGATCGATCCGTCGGCCCGGGTCGTGAACCACTCGGGGTGCTCGGTGACCCAGGGGTGGTCGGGCGAGCACTGGAGCGCGAGGTCGAGCGCCACCTCCATGCCGAGCTCGCGGGAGGTGTGGACGAACCGGTCGAAGTCGTCGAACGTCCCGAGCTCGGGGTGGATGGCGTCGTGCCCACCGTCGGCGGACCCGATCCCGTACGGCGAGCCCGGGTCTCCGGGCGCGACCGTGAGGGTGTTGTTGCGGCCCTTGCGGTTGGTCGTCCCGATCGGGTGGATGGGAGTGAGGTAGACGACGTCGAAGCCCATCGCGGCGATGCCGGGAAGACGCTCGGCCGCGGTGGCGAACGTGCCCGAGGTCCACTCGCCGGTCTCCTCGTCGAGGAGCGCGCCCTCGGAGCGGGGGAAGAACTCGTACCAGGCACCGGTGAGGGCGAGGGGACGGTCCACCACCAGCGGGTAGGTGACCGACGCCGAGACCATGTCACGCACCGGGCGAGCCGCGAGGACGGCCTGCACCTCGGGCGAGGTCGCCGCTGCGAGCCGGGCGAGCGGAGGCCGGGCCGCGTCGCCGAGCGCGACGATGACGTCGCGCAACGTGGTGGCCTCGTCGGGTCGCAGGTCTGGCCGGGCTGCAGCGCGGGTGAAGAACGCCGCCCCCTCCTGGAGCATGAGGTCCACGTCGATGCCGGCGTGGATCTTGATCGTCGCGTCGTGCTCCCACGTCGCGTAGGGGTCGGACCATCCTTCGACCCGGACGCCCCACGGGCCTTCGGTGTCGGGGACGAGGTGGGCGCGGAAGCGGTCGAGACCGGGTGCGACGTCGACCATCGGAGAGGTGATCTCGCGGCCGTCAGGAGCCACGAGCACCGCGGTCGCCGCGACGGCGTCGTGGCCCTCGCGGAACACGGTCGCCTCGATCGGCACGACCTCGCCGACGGTCGCCTTGGTCGGCCAGCGGCCCTCGTTGATCGCGGGACCGACGTCGAGCACGGGGATACGGCCGATGAGGACGGGGGACGAGGACGGGGTCGGCACGGCGGGCTGCTGCGCGGAGCGCTTCGTGCTCCTGGGTGCTGTTCGTGCCTTTGCGGCGGGGGGCGCCTTCGTGGTGCTGGCGGTCGGGGGCGCTGTGGGAAGGTCGGCCGCGGGGGCGGTCCGGCCCGAGGTCTTGGAGGTGCGCTTGGAGGTCACTGTCCGAACCTACCTACTCAGGGGGTGTCCGGACACTCGAACGTGTTCGCCGGGCGCGCCGCGACGACGATCCGGAAAGTTCTTGCACCCGTTTCAGACGCGTTCTCAGAAATAGGTGTGCAATCCACTTTTGCTCGGTACTGTCGGACCGTGAAAGCCATCCGTAGATTCACCGTCCGCACCGTCCTGCCCGCCGCTCTCCAGGATCTGGACGAGCTGGCCCACAATCTTCGGTGGTCGTGGCACGCTCCGACCCGCGATCTCTTCGCGGCCCTCGACCCGGAGGTCTGGCACGAGGTCAAGGGCGATCCGGTCGCCCTCCTCGGTGCGCTGACGCCGGACAAGCTGGCGACGCTCGCCCGCGACGAGGACCTCGTCGGTGCCGTCCGCGCCGCAGCATCGGACCTGCGCGACTACATGACGAGCCCGCGCTGGTACCAGAGCGCCGGAGAAGACCTCCCCGCAGCCATCGCGTACTTCTCGCCCGAGTTCGGCATCACGAAGGTCCTGCCGCAGTACTCCGGAGGGCTCGGGATCCTCGCGGGCGACCACCTCAAGAGCGCCTCCGACCTCGGCGTCCCCATCGTCGGCGTCGGCCTCCTCTACGGCGCCGGCTACTTCGTCCAGTCCCTCACGCGCGACGGCTGGCAGGTCGAGGACTACCCTCTGCTCGACCCGGACGGGCTCCCCATCACCCTCATCCGCGAGGACGACGGGCTCCCTGCGACGGTGAGCATCGCGCTGCCAGGCGGCCGGACGCTGCACGCCCACGTGTGGATGGCGGCCGTCGGTCGTGTCCCGCTGCTCCTCCTCGACTCGAACATCCCCGAGAACGACGACCTCGCTCGCAAGGTCACCGACCGCCTCTACGGCGGCGGCGGGGAGCACCGCCTCCAGCAGGAGCTCCTCCTCGGCGTCGGCGGTGTGCGCGCGCTGCGTCTGTGGTCCCGGCTGACCGGGGCACCCGAGCCCGAGGTCTACCACACGAACGAGGGCCACGCCGGGTTCCTCGGCGTCGAGCGCATCGCCGAGCTCGTCAACCACCACGGGCTGTCCTACGACGAGGCTCTCGAAGCCGTGCGCTCCGCCACCGTCTTCACGACGCACACGCCTGTGCCCGCCGGGATCGACCGCTTCGGCGTGGACACGATCAGCCAGTACTTCGGCGGTGCCAACGAGATCCACGGCGTACCGCTCGACCGGATCCTCTCTCTCGGTGCCGAGGACTTCGAGGGCGGCGACCCCACCGTCTTCAACATGGCACTGATGGGCTTGCGCCTGGGCGGTCGCGCCAACGGCGTCTCCCTCCTCCACGGCGAGGTCTCCCGCGGGATGTTCAACGGGCTCTGGCCGGGCTTCGACGAGACCGAGGTCCCCATCGGATCCGTCACGAACGGCGTCCACGCCCCGACCTGGGTCGACCGCCGCATCAGCGAGCTGGCCGAGTCCCGGTTCAGCGTCGACGAGCTGGAGTCGGCCGACGGATGGCTCCGCACGGACGCCGTGAGCGACGCCGAGCTGTGGGACGTCCGCCGCGCGCTGCGCTCGCAGACCGTGGACGACGCGCGGCTCCGCCTGCGCAAGTCGTGGCGCAAGCGCGGCGCCAGCCCCGCCGAGCTGGGCTGGATCGACGAGGCGCTCTCGCCCGATGTCCTGACCATCGGCTTCGCCCGGCGCGTCCCGACCTACAAGCGGCTCACGCTCATGCTCCGCGACCCGGACCGCCTGCGCTCGCTGCTGCTCGACCCCGAGCGCCCCGTCCAGCTCATCATCGCCGGCAAGTCCCACCCTGCCGACGACCAGGGCAAGCGCCTCATCCAGCAGCTCGTGAAGTTCACCGACGACCCCGCTGTGCGGCACCGCATCGTGTTCCTCCCGAACTACGACATCGGCATGGCGCAGACGCTGTACCCCGGGTGCGACGTGTGGCTCAACAACCCGCTCCGCCCGCTCGAGGCGTGCGGTACCTCGGGCATGAAGGCGGCCCTCAACGGTGGTCTCAACCTCTCCATCCTCGACGGCTGGTGGGACGAGTGGTTCGACGGCGAGAACGGGTGGGCCATCCCGACGGCCGACGGTGTCGAGGACGCGGATCGTCGTGACGACCTCGAGGCCGCCGCGCTCTACGACCTCATCGAGTCGCAGGTCGCTGCGCGCTTCTACGACCGTGGCGCCGACGGCGTGCCGCAGCACTGGATGCAGCAGGTGCGGCACACGCTCGCGACGCTCGGGCCGAAGGTCCAGGCGACGCGGATGGTCGCGGACTACGTCAAGGGTCTGTACGCACCGGCTGCTCGTGCGGGCCGCACGCTGCACGGCTCAGACTTCTCGGGTGCACGCCAGCTGGCGCAGTGGAAGCAGACGATCCGAGGTGACTGGGCGCACGTCCGGGTCGACCACGTCGAGTCGGCGGGCCTCGGCGAGGCGCCGCAGGTGGGTGACCGCCTCGCGGTCCACGCGTACGTCTCCCTCGGCGCCCTGACCCCGGCAGACGTCGACGTGCAGGTCGTGCACGGCAAGGTCTCCGAGTCGGACGAGATGTCGTCGTTCGTCGCGGAGCCTCTGAGCGTGCTGGAGACCCTGGAGGGCGGGCGCTACTCCTTCGGTGGCGAGGTCGTCCTCGACTCCTCCGGACCGTTCGGGTACACCGTCCGCATCGTGCCCAAGCACGACGGCCTCGCGAACGTCGCCGAGCTGGGGCTCGTCGCGAACGCCTGATCGCGGCTGCGTGTGGCCCGTGTCCCCGTGGGGCACGGGCCACACGTGCGTGGTGGCTGGAGGCCCGCGCGCGCCGGGGCCGTCCCTGGCTGGAGGCCCGCCAGAGTCACCCGCAGGGATCTGACAGAGTGAGTCTTAAGTCCCGGAGAACTGCACCTCAGTGCCCATACGGTTGTCTCATCGCCGCACAGCGAACCGGGATACCGAAAGCCCGGAAAATACTGAGGGGTATTGAAATGTCGAGCACCGTTACGTCCCGCAAGCCCATCGCCATCATCGCGATCCTCTCCATGGTCGCCGGCCTCGTCCTCGTCATCGCCGGTGGCGTGGTCTGGGGAATGATCTCGTCGCAGCTCAAGGCCGAAGAGATCACCGTCTCCGCCGTCAGCGACGAGGAGCCCGGCGCACTCGCCGGCAAGCCCGTCGCCGGCCCGTTCACCGCCTTCGCCCAGGCCAACGCCATCAACGAGCACGCACTCGCCGGCAGCGACGGCAAGACGTACGCGGAGATCGGTGCAGAGGTCGCCGCACTCAAGGCCGCCGACGCCGAGGGCAACGCTGACGAGATCGAGGCGCTCGGCGAGCAGCGCACCACCGTGATGAACGGCTCCTTCCTCCGGGCGTCGCTCTTCACCTCGGTCGTCGCCTACGGAGTCTCCGCGCTGGTCATGGGACTGGGCGTCATGTTCATCCTCCTCGGCTGGAGCCAGTGGCTCCTCGCCCAGGCCCGCTCCGAGAACGTCGCTACCGCGACCCGCGAGCCCGTGGCCGCTGCGGTCTGACCGACCAGCAGCTCGCACGACACGCACGACGAGGGCCCCGCCGGACGGCGGGGCCCTCGTCGTGCGTGCGCCATCGACCGTGGGAGGTCGACCGTGCGTCAGAGGGGGAGGAGGGCGTCGGCCCGAGCGATGGCTACCGCCTCGGTGCGGTTGCTCGCGCCGAGCTTGGCGAGGATGTTCGACACGTGCACGCTGACGGTCTTCGGGCTGATCGACAGGAGCCGGGCGATGTCCGTGTTCGACCGGCCGGTGCCGACGAGCGTGAGGATCTCGACCTCGCGGGAGGTGAGGGCGGGGCGGTAGGGGCTCGTGCTGCCGGCGGAGCCCCTGCGGGTGCCGAGCTCCGCGAGCTCGCGGAGAAGGGGACGGGCCTGGAGGCGCCGAGCGGTGTCGTAGGCCTCGGAGAGGACGCGCCCCGCCTCCTCGATCCGACCGGCGTCCTGGAGGGCGGAGCCCAGGCGTGCCCGCGACCTCGCCGACTCGAAGACGTTCCCCATGGCGTCGAAGGCGGCGACCGAGGCTTCCCACGTCGTCACGAGGGTCGCCTCGTCCGGCCCGTCGCGCTCGGTCCGCCGCCGCGCCTGGGTGTGCTCGGCGACGAGCCGGTCCCACCAGGCCAGCCCTTCCGGGCCGAACGGCTGGGGGCGCGACGCCACGTCGGCCATGACGGCCTGTGCGTCGACGAGGACAGCGTCCCGCACTGTCGTCAGCACCGCCAGGTCCGCCCCCGGCCGTCGGGCGGCGGCGGAGATCTGGCCGAGGAGGAGTGCTCCGAGCCGGATCTGCGCATGGAACGCGTCGACCTGCCACAGGACTCTCAGGGTGCGGACCGCGTCGTCGTGGACCTCGACGGCCCCCTCGAGGTCACCGGCGGCACCGTGCAGGTCGATCGCTGCGGCTGCGGCGAGGACCGCGACGAGACCGTCGCGCTCCCACCACGGACGCAGGTGAGGGACGAGGTCGAGGGCGGTTGCGTCGCCGCGACCCGCGGCGACCTGGAGCCCGACGGCGGCGAGCAGCGCCTCGGCGATCGGGGGTGGGGACTCGCCGGTCACGTCGACGATCCGGAGAGCGAGGTCCCACCGGCCGAGGATGTGGGCGCTGATGCCGGCGAGCAGCCGTGAGTCGAGCCCGAAGGGGGCCCAGGGGCGGGCCGTCTCGTGCGCGCGTCGGGTGGCGAACCGGTAGGCGTCGAGGGCCTCGTCGTACCGGCCCGCCTCGAAGTGCAGCCCGCCGAGGTGGTGCAGCCCGCGCAGCTCGGCCAGGCTGTCGCCCTCGGCGCGGGCCTGGGCGACGGTCTGCTCGAACACCGTCCGGGCGCTCGACGGGTCGCCCGCCCACTCGTCGAGCCGTGCGAGGGTGGTGGTGGCGTCGGTGACGACCTGCGACAACCCCAGCTGCGCGCCGAGGCGGCGCGCTTCGCTCGCCCACCGGCGGGCCTCGTCGCTCCGCTGCCAGTCGGCGGTCGCGCGCGCGTGGATGCTCAGCAGCCGTGCGCGCAGCGGTGTGTCGCCCGCAGGGAGCAGGGCCATCGCCTCGGTCGTCGCGTCGACGGCGTGGACGGTGCTGTCGGTGAGGAGCGCCGCGCCCGCGAGGGCGACGAGGAGCGCGGTGCGGTCGCTCGGCTCAGCGTCCGCGGGGAGGCTGGTGAGGGCGTCCTCGACGAGGGCGAGGGCACGGTGCAGGTTCCCGGCGGCGACGAGCGCGTCGCAGGCCTTCGTCGTCAGTGCCACCGCATCGACGGCCGAGGCGTCCTGTGGCCTGGCGCGCAGCAGGTCGAGGGCGGTCTGGTAGTGCTGCGCGGCCTCGTCGGGCCCACCGACACGCATGGCGTCGTCGCCCGCGACGATGCTCGCGGCGAGAGCCGTCTCGGTGTCGTGGGCGTTCCGAGCGTGGCGGGCGAGCTCGGCCGCCGTGCCGTTGGCTCCGTGCCGGGTCAGTGCTGCGGCGTACGCGCCGTGCAGGCGTGACCGCTCGCCCGGCAGGAGGTCGTCGTAGATGGCCTCGGCCAGGAGTGCGTGCCGGAACCCGTATCCGTCGTGGCCGATCGCGACCAGGACGTGGGCGTCCACGGCGGCGCGCAGAGCTGCGTCGAGGGTCGCGGGGTCGAGTCCCGCTACCTCGGCCAGGAGCGCGTGCGGGACGCGGCGCCCACCGCACGCCACGGCCCGCGTCACCTCGCGGGCTGCCCCCTCGAGCTGGTCGAGATGGACGAGGAGCAGGCTCGCGAGGTCGTCCGGGAGCCGGTCTGTGCTCGTGGGGGCGGCTGCGACGAGCTCTTCGGCGAAGAAGGCGTTCCCTTCCGCGCGCGTGACGATGGCGTGCATCCGGTGCTCCGTGAGCGGCGCGGGGGCGAGCGACCGGACGATCGCGCGGACCGCGGCGTCCGGGAGGGGGTCGAGCGTGCAGCGGACCAGGCGGGGGAGCCGCGACCACTCGGCGACCGTGGGGCGCAGCGGGTGCTTGCGGTGCAGGTCCTCGCCCCGGTAGGAGACGACGATCGAGACGTGGTGAGCGAAGCCCCGGGTGAAGAGGTACCCGAGGAGCTCGCACGTCGAGCGGTCGGCCCAGTGGAGGTCCTCGACGGTGAGGAGGACGGGAACGTCCTGGGCGAGGCCGTCGAGCGCAGCGTGCACCGCGTCGAAGAGGGCGACACGGTCGGTGTTCACCGACTCGCCGGCCGCCAGGTGGGAGAGGATGCGGCGCGCCGGGTGCAGACGCTCGAGCGAGGTGCGGGCGCCGCCGGTGCCGACGGGACCGTCGGCACCGGCGCCCGGTGACCCGGGAGCGTCCAGCCCAGGCTCGCGCTGGCCGAGGATCTCCGTGAACGGGAGGTAGGGCAACGCGCTGTCGCCGAGGTCGACGCAGTGGCCCACGAGGACGCGCCAGCCCTCCGCGCGCGCGTGGGCGTGCAGCTCGGTGAGCAGGCGGGTCTTGCCGACGCCGGCGTCGCCGGCGAGGAGCACCGCGTCCGCCGTGCGCGGCGCACCCTCGAGGCCGAGCAGCGCCTCGAGGTGTGCGAGCTCGTCGGCGCGCCCGACGAGCGATCGCGGCGGCGCGTCGTGGGGCAGCATCTCACCATGATGGACCGGTCCACCGACATCGTCACCGGGATGTCTGGGGCAACGCCGCACGTGGCACCTCAGGTGCAGGACCTCAGGCGTCGGCGACGCCCGGAGCGTCCTGCGGAGGGAAGGCGAGGTAGACCTGCGTCGAGAGCGGCTGGAGCTGGACGAGGGCTCCGGCAGCGAGCTCGCCCGTCCCCTGGCTCGCACCGTCAGCCGACTGCCCGTTCTCGTCGTCCCCGTCGCCGTCCGCAGGGTTCTCCCACGCGCTGTCCCACGCCAGCGTCCAGGTGCGGGTGCTGTTGCCGTCTCCCGCGAGGTGGACGTGGGCGTCGTCGAGCGTGCCGTTGACCACGAGGAGGACGTGCGCCTCGTCGCGCGGAGCGCCGGGCGCCCGGCGTCCGCGACGCAGCATCTGGAGGGTACGGACCTCACGGTCGTGCCACAGCGCGTGGGTGACGTGCTGCCCGCGGCTGTCGTACCACGCCAGGTCCGGCTGGTCGGGGCCGTCGAGGGGCGCAGGGCTCCCGAGGAAGAACTCGTCGGCTCGCAGGGCCGCGTGCTCCCGGCGCAGCGCCAGCAGGTAGCGCGTGGTGTCGAGAAGGTCCTTGCGCCACGGCGACAGGTCCCAGCTGACCCACGAGATCTCGTTGTCCTGGCAGTAGGCATTGTTGTTGCCGCGCTGGGTGCGTCCCATCTCGTCCCCGGCGGTGATCATCGGGGTTCCGGCGGAGAGCAGGAGCGTCCCGAGGAGGTTGCGGACGGACCGGCGGCGCATCGGGGCGATCTCCATCCCCACGGAGTCGGCCTGGACGGGTCCCTCGATCCCGTGGTTCCACGACCTGTTGTCGTTGCTGCCGTCCTGTCCGTTCTCGCCGTTCGCCTGGTTGTGCTTGTGCTCGTAGGCGACGAGGTCGGCGAGGGTGAAGCCGTCGTGCGCGGTGATGTAGTTGATCGAGGCGACCGGCCCGCGGACGTGGGGTGGGTCGCTGTGGCCGAAGAGGTCGGCGGAACCGGCGAGCCGGGTCGCGAGCTCCCGGATGCCGTGACCGGGGCGGCCGTGCGCGGCCTGTGCAGGGTCGGAGAGCCAGAAGGACCGCACCGCGTTGCGGAACCGGTCGTTCCACTCGGCCATCGGCGGTGGGAAGTGGCCTGTCTGCCAGCCGCCCATCCCGACGTCCCACGGCTCGGCGACGAGCTTGAGCCGGCTGAGGAGCGGGTCTGTCTGGAGGGCGACGAGGAACGGGTGGTTCGTCGTGAACCCGGCGCTGTCGCGCCCGAGCGTCACGGCGAGGTCGAACCGGAAGCCGTCCACGCCGATCTCCTGCGCCCAGTAGCGCAGCGAGTCGAGCGCCATCTGGACGACGCGCGGTCGGCGGAAGTCGAGCGAGTTCCCGCAGCCCGTGACGTCGACGAGCATGGCGGGGGAGCCGCCGTCGTGCAGGTAGTAGGCCGAGCTGTCGAGTCCTCGCCAGGAGACGTGCTGTCCGGGCGCGCCACCCTCGGAGGTGTGGTTGTACACGACGTCGAGGATGACCTCGATGCCTGCCGCGTGGAGCAGGTGGACCATGCCCTTGACCTCGTCGAGGACGGCGCCCGGCCCGGCCTCCTGGGCGGCGCGGGTGGCGTAGTCGGCGTGCGGGGCGAAGAAGCCGAGGGTGTTGTAGCCCCAGTAGTTGGTCAGCCCCTTGGCCACGAGGTGCGGCTCGTCGGCGAACGCGTGGATCGGCAGGAGCTCGACGGTGGTGATCCCGAGATCGCGGAGGTGCTGGATGGTCGCGGGGTGAGCCAGTCCTGCATAGGTGCCGCGGAGGTGCTCGGGGACGGCGTCGAGCTGGCGCGTGAGACCACGGACGTGCGCCTCGTAGATGACGGTGTCCCGCCACGGGACGTGCGGACGGGACACCGGCGGGTGGCCGACGCGCGGCGCGACGACGACGGAGTGCGGCACGTGCGCGAGCGAGTCCCGGTCGTCTGCCGGACCGCACGGGTCTCCGGTCACGCCGCCCGTGGAGGGATGGCCGTCGGCGACGTGCCCGTACGTGACGGGCCCGAAGTCGAGCTCGCCGACGAGGCCGCGCGCGTAGGGGTCGACGAGGAGCTTGGCCGGGTTGTGCCGCAGCCCCGCGTGCGGGTCCCAGGCGCCGTGGGTGCGGAACCCGTACCGCTGACCCTCGCGGACGCCGGGCACGAACCCGTGCCACACCCCGTAGCTCTTCTCCACGAGCGGGATGCGGCGCTCCGTGTACGACGGCGCGTCGTCCGCCCCGGTCGGCGGAGCGGGGTCGACGAGGCAGAGGTCGACGCCCGTGGCGTGCGAGGCGAGCACGGCGACACGCACTCCGTCGCCCTCGAGATGGACTCCGAACGGAGGGACGGGACTGTGTGCGGATCCGCCTGATGGTTCGGTCATGGAGACAATTCTCGCTCGTCTCCGTCCTGCTCGTGCACACGTGGACCGGTCGAGGGATCGTCGTGGCGGCGTTGTAGGCTGCATGCGGTCGTGTCGCGATGGAAGAGAGAGCTGCTTGCCATGAGGATCGTCGTTCCGGTGAAGCATGTCCCGGACATCCACTCGAATCGTCAGTTCAGCGCCGACGGCCGCGTCGCGCGCGGAGCCGACGAGGGCACCCTCAACGAGCTCGACGAGAACGCGATCGAGGCTGCGCTGCAGCTCGTCGAGGCGCTCGGCGAGGAGGGTCGTGCGGCGAGCGAGGTCGTCGCGCTCACCGTCGGGCCGGTCGAGGCCGACGCCGCGCTGCGCAAGGCGTACCAGCTGGGCGTCGACAGCGCGGTCCGGCTGACGGACGACGCGCTCGCAGGCTCGGACGTCTTCGGGACGGCGGCCGCGATCGCGGCTGCGGTGCGCACCCTCGCGCAGACCGGACCCGTGGACCTCGTCATCACCGGGATGGCTGCGCTCGACGGCCTCGGTTCCGTGGTGCCGGCGTTGCTCTCCGCCGAGCTCGAGCTCCCGCAGCTCACCCTCGCGTCGCGCCTGTCGGTCGCCGACGGCCAGGTCGAGATCGACCGCGACCTCGATGGCGTGACAGAGACGCTCACAGCGCCTCTCCCGGCCGTGGTGAGCGTCACCGACCACGTGAACACCCCCCGCTACCCGAACTTCAAGCTCATCATGGCGGCGCGGTCGAAGGAGATCGTGGCCTGGGACCTCGCCGCTGTCGGCCTCGCCGCCGGCACCGTGGGGGAGGCCGGGGCTCGCGCGCGCGTCGTCTCCAGCGCGCCGCGGCCGCCACGTGAGCCCGCCGAGCTCGTGGTGGACAAGGGCGAGGGCGGTCGCGCCCTCGCCGACTACCTCATCCGCAACGACCTTGTCTGAATCCACCGTGCCTGAACCACGAAACGGGACTGAAATGGCTGATCCGCGTGGCGCTCGAAGCGTCCTCGTCCTGCTCGACACCCCGGCGGAGGGCCTGCGCTCACCGGCGCTCGAGCTGCTGACGCTCGCCCGGACGCTCGGCCCGACGACGGCGGTCGCACTGAGCGACCCGAGCAGCGAGACGCTGTCGGACCTCTCCGCCCACGGCGTCGACCGGGTGCTCGTCGCCGACCTCGGCACGCTGGACCCGTCCGTCGTCCACCTGACGCCGGTCGCCGCCGAGGCGCTCGAGGTGGCGCTCGTTGCGGCCGGTGCCGACGTCGTCCTTCTCTCGTCGTCCTTCGTCAACAGGGAGGTCGCGGCCCGGCTCGCCCGCGCGACACGGTCTGGTCTCGTGCTCGACGTCGCCGAGGTGTCCGAGGCGACGGAGGCCGGCGGCCTCGTCGGGTCGAAGCGTGTCTTCGCCGGTTCGTGGGACGTGTCCTGCGCCGTGACGACGCCCGTGGCGGTCTTCACCGTGCGTCCGAACGCCGTGGTCCCCGCCGTGGCTGCGGAGCCGAGCGAGGTGCAGGTCGAGCGCTTCGCGGTCTCGCCCGGCCCTGCGGCCACCGCCGCGTCGCTCGTCGCGCGGGTGCAGCACGAGGCGCCGCCCGGAGGCGCGGGTCGTCCTGCGCTCGCCGAGGCGGCGTACGTCGTCGCCGGCGGTCGAGGCACCCTGGGAGACTTCGGTCCCGTCGAGGACCTGGCGGACGCGCTCGGGGCAGCGGTCGGCGCGACGCGCGACGCCGTGGACGAGGGCTGGGTGGGACACGACGCGCAGATCGGTCAGACGGGTGTGACGATCGCCCCGCGGGTGTACATCGGTGCTGGGATCTCTGGCGCACCGCACCACCGCGGTGGCATGCAGGCCTCGGGAGTCATCATCGCGGTGAACAACGACCCGGACTCGCCCATCTTCGAGATCGCCGACTTCGGCGTCGTCGGCGACCTCGCCGACGTGCTCCCGCAGGCTGCAGAGGAGATCCGCCGTCACAAGGGGTGACCGGCCCGAGGGGGGAGCATCCGACGGGTTTGGGTGGTTTCATCCGGTGTTCACCTTCCGTCCACCATGGGACGGACGAGTGATAACGATCGGCGCATAGCGTTCGCGAGGTCCGTCCCGCTCCTCGACTGGAGAACGCCATGACGATCTCGTCACCCCCTGCCCGCTCGCTCCTGCCGATGGCATCCCACACGCAGGGGAAGCGCAGCGCCGTCACCTGCCACCTCAAGTGCGCCGACGCCTGCTTCCACCCCGTCCCCAACCGCAGCGCGAACGAGTACTTCCGTGACGTCGCGGAACGCGCGCTCAGCCGTCGGGCGGTCCTCGGAGGGGCGGCCGTCGGCGCGGTGGCCATCGCGGTCGGACCGTCGGTGGTTCCCGGCGCTGCGGTCGCCGCTCCGCTCGACGCGAAGGGTGGCGGCAGCGGCCGCGGCCTGGCGTTCGGCGCCATCCCCGCCCAGGCGGCGACGGTCGACGCGTTCACCGTCCCGGCCGGCTACCGGTGGAGCCCGATCATCCGCTGGGGCGACCCGGTCCTCGCCGGCGGTGCAGCGTTCGACGCCGCAGCCCAGAGCGCCGAGCAGCAGCTCCTGCAGTTCGGCTACAACAACGACTATCTCGACATTCTCCCGCTCGACGACACCCGTGGTGTGGCCTTCTGGAACGGCACGGGCCAGGAGTTCGGGCGGACGCGTCAGAAGGGTCGTGGCCGCAACAGCGACCCGAAGGGACGCGACGCGGCGCGCAAGGCGCTGCTCGTCGCGAACCACGAGTACGTCAACCCGGCGATCATGTTCGAGCCCACGAGCGACCCGGCAGCCCTCGCCGAGCAGCGGCGGATCCAGATGGCGGCGCAGGGGATGGCCGTCGTGGAGCTCACCCGCAAGCGCAAGACGAAGCCGTGGGTGTACTCCCCGGTGAGCAGGTACAACCGTCGGATCCACACGGGGACGGCCTTCGAGGTCGACGGCCCGGCTGCGGGCTCGCCCCTCATGACGACGGTCGCGGACCCCGCCGGTCGCACTGTCCTCGGCACGCTCGGCAACTGTGCCGGCGGCACCACGCCGTGGGGCACCGTCCTGTCCGGCGAGGAGAACTTCAACGGCTACTTCCGCACCGCCGGGACGTCGGACGCGGACAAGCGCTACGGCCTGCGGGACGCGGAGACGTCCGGTGGTTGGGAGCACCTCGACCCGCGCTTCGACGCCCGCAACCCCGGCTACGAGAACGAGCCGAACCGCTTCGGCTGGATCGTCGAGGTCGACCCCTACGAGCCCGAGACGCCACCGGTCAAGCACACCGCTCTCGGTCGCTTCAAGCACGAGGGCGCGAACGTCCTCCTCGCGCCCTCGGGCCAGGCCGTCGCCTACATGGGTGACGACGAGCGCTTCGACTACCTGTACAAGTTCGTCTCGACGAGCACCATGCGCAACGGTGCGTCGAAGAAGGACCGCGCGTTCAACCGGACGCTCCTCAGCCAGGGCTCGCTGTACGTCGCGCGCTTCACCGGTGACTCGCCGGCGGCAGAGATCGACGGAACGGGTTCGCTCCCGTCCGACGGTGCGTTCGACGGCACGGGGGAGTGGCTGGCGCTGACGATCGACGGTGTGAGCCAGGTCCCGGGCTTCGACGACGCCTCCGTGCTCGTGAACGCGCGCCTCGCGGCCGACGCGCTCGGCGCCACGAAGATGGACCGCTGCGAGGACGTCGAGCCGAGCCCGACGACTGGTCGCGTGTACGTGGAGTGCACGAACAACACGGACCGTGGCAAGGCGGGCAAGGAGGGGGCGACCGAGGTCAACCCGCGCCTGAGCAACCGTGACGGTCACGTGGTAGAGATCGCGGAGACCGGCGACGATGCGACGGCGACGACGTTCTCCTGGAATCTCCTGCTCGTGTGCGGCGACCCGGCGAAGAACGTCTCGACGTACTTCGCAGGGTTTCCGCGCGAGAAGGTCTCACCCATCTCGTGCCCGGACAACGTCGCGTTCGACGACTCGGGCAACCTGTGGATCTCCACGGACGGTCAGCCCGGGACGATCGGGTACGCGGACGGTCTCTTCAAGGTCCCGCTCGAGGGGAAGGACCGTGGGCGGGTCCAGCAGTTCCTCGCGGTGCCGGTCGACGCAGAGACCTGCGGGCCGGTGATCCACGAGGACGACGAGATGGTCTTCGTCGCCGTGCAGCACCCGGGTGAGGACGGGACGGTGGCCGCGCCGCGGTCGTTCTTCCCGGACTATGTCCCCGCTGGCGTGACGCCGGGACCGGGCCAGTCGTCCGGTCCGCGGCCGTCGGTCGTCCAGGTGTGGAAGGCCTGAGCCCGGGCTCCGCGGTGTGAGGGGTCGAGAGGTGCCGGGTGGCGTGCGACACGACGATGCGTCGTCACCCGGCACGGCTCGTAGACTGGGTCATCGTGACTCCTCCCCGCTCCGCCTATCTCGACCACGCTGCGACGACCCCCATGTCGTCGGCCGCGATCGAGGCGTACACAGAGCAGCTGGCTGTCACCGGGAACCCGTCCTCTCTGCACGCGGCCGGGCGAGGTGCCCGACGTGTGGTCGAGGAGTCCCGGGAGCAGCTCGCGGCGGCGATCGGCGCCCGGCCCAGCGAGGTCATCTTCACGGGTGGGGGTACGGAGGCGGACAACCTCGCGATCAAGGGGTTGTTCTGGGCGCGCAGGGTCGCGCACCCGGAACGGCGCCGCATCCTCATCTCTGCCGTCGAGCACCACGCCGTGCTGGACCCGGCGTTCTGGATGGCCGAGCACGCGGGAGCGGAGATCGTCCTCCTCGCGGTGGACGCGGCCGGCGTGGTCGACGTCGCTGCACTGCGCGCAGAGCTCGCGGCGCACGCGGACGAGACGGCGCTCATCAGCATCATGTGGGCGAACAACGAGGTGGGGACGATCCAGCCCGTGGGCGAGGTGGTCGCCGCCGCTCGCAGCCACGGCATCCCCGTGCACTCGGACGCCGTCCAGGCGGTGGGCCACGTCCCGGTGGACTTCGCGGCGAGCGGTCTCGACGCGTTGACGGTCAGCGCACACAAGCTCGGGGGCCCGGTCGGTGTGGGGGCTCTGGTCGCGAAGCGGACGCTCGACCTCACGCCCGTGCTCCACGGCGGCGGCCAGGAGCGCGGGGTGCGCTCGGGGACGCTCGACGCGGCCGGCATCCGCTCCTTCGCGGTCGCGGTGAGCGAGGCCGTCGCCGCCGTCCCGGAGACCTCCGAGCGGCTGACGCGCTTGCGTGACCGACTCGTGGCAGGTGTCCGTGCCGCCGTCCCGACAGCGACGCTGCGGGGTCCTGAACCGTCGGGCGACGGCGACGAGCACCGTCTTCCGGGGAACGCGCACTTCACCTTCGCCGGGTGCGAGGGCGACTCCTTGCTCTACCTGCTGGACTCCGCCGGGGTCCAGTCGTCGACCGGCTCGGCGTGCCAGGCGGGCGTCCCGCAGCCGTCCCACGTCCTGCTGGCCATGGGCGTGGGCGAGGACGACGCCCGCGGCGCGCTGCGCTTCTCTCTCGGCGAGACGTCGACGGACGCGGACGTCGACCTCCTGCTGGAGGTCCTCCCGGACGTGGTCGCGCGGGCGTCGGCGGCGGGTCTCGCGTCGGCAGGTCTCGGGACCAGCCGCAACCGTAGTTCTCAGGAGGTGCACCCATGAGGGTTCTCGCAGCGATGTCCGGCGGAGTCGACTCTGCCGTGGCGGCCGCTCTGGCGGTCGAGGCGGGCCACGACGTCGTGGGCGTCCACATGGCGTTGTCGCGCAACCGCGACCAGTTCCGCAGCGGGTCGCGCGGGTGCTGCTCCATCGAGGACGCGGGCGACGCGCGCCGTGCCGCCGACATCCTCGGCATCCCGTACTACGTGTGGGACCTCTCGGAAAAGTTCGAGGACACCGTCGTGGCGGACTTCCTGTCCGAGTACGCGGCCGGGCGGACACCGAACCCGTGCGTGCGGTGCAACGAGCACATCAAGTTCGAGGCGCTGCTCGACAAGGCGACGGCGCTCGGCTTCGACGCGGTCGCGACGGGCCACTACGCCCAGGTGGTCACGCGCCAGACGGCCGACGGCGAGGAGGTCCGCGAGCTGCACCGCTCACCGAACACCCCCAAGGACCAGTCCTACGTGCTCGCGGTCATGGGACCAGAGCGGTTGCGCCGGGCGATGTTCCCGCTCGGACACTTCGCCACGAAGGACGAGGTGCGTGCCGAGGCGGCCGCGCGGGGACTGAGCGTCTCGACCAAGCCGGACTCGTACGACATCTGCTTCGTCGCGGACGGCGACACGCAGGGCTTCCTCCGCGACCACCTCGGCTCCAAGCCCGGCGCGATCGTCGATGCGGACGGGCGCCAGGTCGGTGAGCACGACGGCGCGTACTCGTACACCGTCGGCCAGCGCAAGGGGCTGGCTCTCGGGCGCCCGGCAGCCGACGGGAGGCCGCGCTACGTCCTCGACGTCCAGCCGGTGACGAACACGGTCGTCGTGGGTCCGGCCGAGCTCCTCTCGGTCGACCACGTCGAGGGTGAGAAGACGATCTGGCTCGCCGAGGACGTCCTCGTCGCCGCGGGTCTCGAGGCGCAGGGCTCCGGCTGGTTCGACGCGACGGTCCAGGTCCGTGCGCACGGCGAGCCGGTTCCCGCCCGGGTGCGGGCCGTCGGGGCGGCGGGCATGGAGGTGGACCTCGTCGGGACGACGCTCCGTGGCGTCGCAGCCGGCCAGTCCCTCGTCGCATACTCGGGCACGCGCGTGCTCGGTCAGGCGACGGTGACGAGCTCCGCACGCCTCGCGGCGCACGCGGGACGGGCCTCCACGCCGTGACGGGTGCGAGCGGTCCCGGAGCGTGGCCCGGGCACGAGCCGCTCGAGGCGCAGATGGTTGTGCTCGGTGACCTCTCCGAGGCGCCCGAGGGAGTGACAGGTCTACCGTTCCTCACGCAGCTCTCGGGGCGTGGGCCAGGAGCGGAGCCGGTCGCCCGCACGGCGGCGCTGCTGCTCGAGATGCCGGTCGAGCTCGGCCCGCACGGGTGGAAGCTCGCTGACCACGACGGCATGGACAGCGACCGGGCGAGGTCTTTCCTCCGGGAGGACCTCGGCGCTCTCGCGATCGCGGCGTACGAGTACGTGGGGCCGCTGACGCTCCAGGTGGTCGGGCCGTGGACCCTCGCGGCGACCCTCTACCTCGCGCGGGGCGACCGCGTCCTGTCGGACCGCGGTGCGGTCCGGGCCCTCGCCGAGTCGCTCGCCGGAGGCCTGGCCGAGCACGTCCGTGACATCCGTGCCCAGGTGCCCGGCGCCGACCTCACGGTGCAGGTCCACGAGCCGCTCCTCGGCCAGGTGGCCGCGGGGGTCCTGCCGACCTTCTCCGGCATGTCGCGGCTGCGCCCGGTCGACGGCCCCGATCTCGTCGGTGGTCTGCGACCCGTCCTCGACACGGCCCGCGCGGACGGGGTGACGAGCGTCGTGCACGTCGGCCAGGCGTGGGCGGGCATCGCCCCGGTCGTCCTGGCCGGCGCCGACGGCTTCGGGATGGACCTCGGCCCCGTCGACCAGGGCTGGAACGCGACCGGGTGGGAGCTCGTGGCCCGCGCCGTCGAGCGCGGCACGACCTTCTGGGCCGGCCTGCCGCCGGCGAAGGTCTCTCAGTGTGCCGGGACGGACGTCCGTGGTCTCGCCGACGTGGTGAGTGTGCCGTGGCGGAGGATGGGCCTCCCGGCCTCTGATCTCGCGGACGTCGTCCTCACCGGCGCTGGTGTCGACTCCCGAGGTGTCCCGTCCGGCAGCCCCGACCATGCACGTGGTGCGCTCGGCACGATCGTGCGGGCTGCCGCGATCCTCGCGGAGCGCGCGGCCGACTGACTCGTCGCCCCTGGTCGACGAGCACACCTCGGGCGGCGGACGTCGCGTGGGTGCCCGAGCGGCGCGGGTGTGCGGAGTAGCATCCCCGAGGTGCCCAGCCTCTTCGTCGACACCACGCCCCTCCGTGCGTCGCCGGCCTTCCGGCGCCTGTGGTGGGGGCTCGGGGTGTCGAACCTCGGCGCACAGCTCACGGTCGTCGCCGTCGGCCTCCAGGTCTACGCCCTCACCGGGTCGACGTTCTCCGTCGGCCTCCTCGGGGTGTTCGCGCTCGTCCCGCTCGTCGTGCTCGGCCTCTACGGCGGCGCGCTCGTCGACGCGTACGACCGCCGCACGGTGGCGCTCAGCGCATCCGTCGTGCTCTGGGTCGTGACGATCGCGCTCGCGGCCCAGGCGTGGGCCGGCCTCGACTCCGTGCCGGTGCTCTACGGCCTCGTCGCGCTGCAGTCCGCGGCGTTCGCCGTGAACAACCCCGCCCGGTCGGCGATCATCCCGCGGCTCGTCGAACCCCGACTCCTCCCCGCGGCGAACACGCTCATGACGATCACGTGGAACATCGCGCTCACGCTGGGTCCCCTCTCGGCGGCGCTCGTCGTCGCCCGGTGGGGGTACGGAGCCGTCTACACGCTCGACGTCCTCTGCTTCACGGCTGCGTTGTGGGCCCTCGTCCAGCTGCCGGGGATGCCGCCGGAGCCGTCCGGGGCAGCGGAGGCGCCAGGGGAGCCTGCCGACGGACCGGTCGTCGACGGGGGACCTGGCTCGGTCAGCCGTGGTGGCGGCGCTCGACGCCGGGTCGTCGGCCTGGGCTCCGTCGTCGAGGGGCTGCGGTATCTCGCGACCCGCCCGAACGTCCGTATGACCTTCCTCGTCGATCTCGCCGCCATGATCTTCGCGATGCCACGGGTGCTGTTCCCCGCCGTCGGCGTGGTCGTGCTCGGCGGAGGGGAGGGGACCACGGGAGCGCTCACGGCCGCGCTCGCGGTGGGCGGGCTCCTCGCCGGAGTCTTCTCGGGCGGCCTCACCCGGCTGCACCGCCAGGGTCTCGTCATCATGTGGGCGATCATCTGCTGGGGACTGTCGGTCGCCGGCTTCGGCGTCGTGCTCGTCCTCGCCGGCCGCTCGTACCCGGGCGACGTCCTCGTCGTCGGGCTCGTCGCGGCGCTCGTCATGCTCGTGCTGTGCGGGGCGTCGGACGCGGTGAGCTCGGTGTTCCGCCAGACGATCCTCCAGTCAGCGACACCGGACGACATGCGTGGTCGCCTGCAGGGCGTCTTCATCGTCGTCGTCGCGGGCGGGCCGCGACTCGGGGATCTCGTGCTCGGTGCGCAGGCGACGTGGTGGGGCGAGGGGTGGGCCGCGGTCGTCGGTGGGCTGCTGTGCATCGTCGTGCTGCTCGCTCTCGTGCGCTGGCAGCCCCGCCTGCTCTCCTACGACGCTCGGCACCCCGAACCCTGACCGGGATCCGGTGCGGGGCGTCGGGTGCCGGGCGAGCGAGAGTGGCCAGCGGAGCTATGCGAGCCGTTCCCAGAGGAACCGGTACGCGAGAGCGGACATGTACGCCGCCTGAGCGTTGTTCGCCGCGCCTCCGTGGCCGCCTTCGATGTTCTCGTAGTACGTGACGTCCTTCCCGGCCGCGAGCATCGCCGCGGCGAGCTTGCGGGCGTGCCCTGGGTGCACGCGGTCGTCCTTGGTCGACGTGGTGAACAGGACCGGCGGGTAGGTGCGCTCAGGGTCGAAGAGGTGGTACGGCGAGAAGGTTTTGATGAACTCCCACTGCTCCGGGTCGTCCGGGTCGCCGTACTCGGCCGTCCATGACGCGCCGGCCAGCAGGTGGGAGTAGCGCCGCATGTCGAGGAGGGGGACCTGGACGACGACGGCGCCGAAGAGGTCGGGGTGCTGCGTGAGCATGTTCCCGGTGAGCAGACCACCGTTCGAGCCACCCTGCACGCCGAGGTGCGGCGTCGAGGTCACACCGCGCGCGACGAGGTCCCGCGCGACTGCGACGAAGTCCTCGTAGGCGCGGTGCCGGTGCTGCTTGAGCGCGAGCTGGTGCCAGCGGGGACCGTACTCGCCGCCGCCCCGGATGTTCGCGACGACGTACACGCCGCCCTGCTCGAGCCACGCTCGACCGAGGCCGCCGGAGTAGGAGGGCGTGAGAGAGATCTCGAAGCCGCCGTAGCCGTAGAGGAGCGTGGGCGAGGTCCCGTCGAGCGGCAGGTCCGCCCGACGCACCTCGAAGTAGGGAATCCGTGTCCCGTCCTCGGAGACCGCGAAGTGCTGGTCGATCGTCAGCCCGTCGGTGTCGAAGAACGCGGGCATCGACTTGAGCTCCTCGGGCGTCGAGCCGAGAGGCAGGAGCGAGAGGGTCGTCGGGGTGAGGTAGTCGGTGGTCACGAGCCAGACGTCGTCGGACTCGTCGCTGTCCACCGCGGAGACGTCCACGGTGCCCATCGTGGGCACGCCTGTCAGTGGTCGGCTCGACCAGCGAGGGCCTCCGTCCTCGTCGTCGCGATCGCCGCTACCTGTGCCCTGTGCCGTGGAGGGCGGGGTGAGGACGCGGAGACGGTTGCGCACGTCGTCGAGCACGTTGAGCACGAGGTGGTTCTCGGTCCACGCGGAGCCCGCGAGGCTCGTGGTCGCGGTGGGCTCGAGCAGGACCTCGAACGCACGTGACCCGTCGACGAAGGCGTCGAGACCGGTGACCAGCAGAGAGCCTGCGGCGTAGGTGCACCCGCCGACCGTCCAGTCGTCCCGCAGCTCGACGAGCAACCACTCGCGCTTGATGCCGACCTCGGCGGACGCCGGGACGTCGATCTTCACGAGCTCGTCGCCGCGCAGGAGGTAGAGCTCCGAGCTGTAGAACTCGATTGCCCGCGCGACGAAGTCGCGGACGTACCCGGGGGTGTGGCTGCGGAAGGCGTGGATGTACATGTCGTCCGGCTGCCCTTCGAAGAGGGTCTCTGCGGTCTCGAGAGGAGTGCCGCGGTGCCACCGCTTGACGACTCTCGGATAGCCCGAGGGGGTCATCGTGCCGGGGCCGAAGTCGGTGTAGACGTAGACCGTGTCGTCGTCGACCCAGCCCAGACCACCCTTCGACTCCGGTCGGTAGAATCCGCCGTCCTCAGGTTCGACAAAGGTCAGGGTCACGAGGTCGAGCTCGCGGGTGACGTCCGCGTCGGAGCCACCGCGCGACAGGTCGACGAGCGCGCGCCGGTACTCCGGCCGCAGGACGCTCGCGCCGTGCCACACCCAGCTCTCGCCCTCGGCCTCGGCGAGGGCGTCGAGGTCGAGGACCGTCTCCCACGTGGGCTCGGGCTTGCGGTACTCGTCGAGGGTCGTGCGGCGCCACAGGCCTCGCACGTGCTCGGCGTCCTTCCAGAAGTTGTAGTAGAGCTCGCCGATCTTCGAGACGCCAGGGATCTTCGCGTCGGAGTCGAGGACCGTCCGGACCTGTTCCGTGGTCCGCTCGAACGCGGTGGTCGCTGCGAGGGTCGCTGCGGTCTCGGCGTTGCGCTCGCGAACCCACCCGAGCGCGTCCTCGCCCTCGACCTCCTCGAGCCAGAGGAACGGGTCGTCGGCCGAGGTGACGCTCGCGGAGCCGGTCTCGGGTCGGTGCGGGCGGTCGGTGCTCATGGGCTGGTCCTCCTCGTGGTGCGCCGGGTCGTGCGCGATCGTCCGCGCCGGCGCGGACCCACCCTACGGGCGTGGACCCCTGGCGCGCCGGGACTTCTCGGCGGGCGTCCTCACCGAGCACGACACGCTACGTGCACGCAAGATGGGGACGTGAGCGAGACGACACCTCCGATCCTGACGGCCGAGACCGGCTCGGCCGGCCTCGCGCACGGCAGCGTGAGCGACGCGCGGTCCCGGTGGAAGGACCTCGCGGAGAAGATCGAGGCGCACCAGTTCGCCTACTACGTCCGGGACGCCCCCACCGTCCCTGACGCCGAGTACGACATGCTCCTGCGCGAGATCGAGGCTGTGGAGGCAGAGCACCCGGAGCTGCGTGTCCCGGAGTCGCCGACCCAGCGAGTGGGCGGGACGTTCTCGACCGACTTCACCGCGGTCGACCACGTGGAGCGCATGCTCAGCCTGGACAACGCCTTCGACGAGGCAGAGCTCGCTGCGTGGGCGGAGCGCATCCACAAGGAGGTCGGCGATGCGGAGGTGCACTACCTCTGCGAGGTGAAGATCGACGGGCTCGCCATCTCGCTCGTCTACGAGCGCGGGCGCCTCGTCCGCGCTGTGACGCGTGGCGACGGTCGCACCGGGGAGGACGTCATCCTCAACGCCCGGACGATCGTGAGCATCCCGAGCGTGCTGGGCGGTGATCCGGCGACGCACCCGGAGCTCATCGAGGTGCGCGGCGAGGTCTTCATGCTCGTCGACCAGTTCGACGCGCTCAACGCGGCCCAGGTCGAGGCCGGCAAGGCTCCGTTTGCCAACCCGCGCAACGCGGCGGCCGGGTCGCTCAGACAGAAGGATCCACGCGTCACGGCAGGTCGGCCGTTGCGCATGTACGCCCACGGGGTCGGCGCACTGCGCTGGCCGGATGCGCCGGCGGGTTCGGGCGCGCGCCTCGAACGGCAGTCCGACGCCTATGCGCTCCTCGCCACGTGGGGTGTACCCGTGTCGGGTCACAACCTGGTGGTCGGCACGCTCGACGAGGTGCACGCGATGATCGCGCACTTCGCCGAGCGACGGCACGACATCGAGCACGAGCTGGACGGGATCGTCGTCAAGGTGGACGAGGTCTCGGTGCAGCGGCGCCTGGGCTCGACGAGCCGCGCGCCGCGCTGGGCGATCGCCTTCAAGTACCCGCCGGAGGAAGTCACGACGAAGCTCCTGGACATCCGGGTCAACGTGGGCCGGACCGGTCGAGTGACGCCGTTCGGGTTCATGCAGCCCGCACTCGTCGCCGGCTCGACGGTCGAGCTCGCCACCCTCCACAATGCGAGCGAGGTGCGACGCAAGGGTGTCCTCATCGGTGACACGGTCGTCCTGCGCAAGGCGGGCGACGTCATCCCGGAGATCGTCGGACCGGTCGTCGAGCTCCGTGACGGGACCGAGCGCGCGTTCGTCATGCCGGGTGAGTGCCCCTCGTGCGGGACGGTGCTCGCGCCGGCCAAGGAGGGGGACGTCGATATCCGGTGCCCCAACCAGCGGTCGTGTCCCTCCCAGCTCCGCGAGCGGATCTTCCACCTCGCTGGTCGAGGTGCCTTCGACATCGAGGCGCTCGGCTGGGAGGCGGCGGTCGCGCTCGTGAACCCGGATCAGAACCGGCCGGCGGGTGCGGACGTTCCGCTGCAGGTCCCCGTCCTGGAGAACGAGGCGCGATTCTTCGCCATCACGGTGGACGACCTCCGAGACGTGCTCGTGTGGCGCGAGAAGAGGAAGGCGGGCGAGGGGACCGGGGTCTGGGAGCAGGTGCCGTTCTTCTGGACCAGGGGGAGCGCCAAGGTCCCCCCGAAGCCCACGGCGACCACGACCAAGTTCTTCGACCAGCGTGAGAAGGCCAAGACGCAGCCGCTGTGGCGGGCGCTCGTCGCGCTGTCCATCCGGCACGTGGGACCCACCGCGGCGCGTGCGCTCGCGACAGCCTTCGGCTCGATGGATGCCATCGAGGCTGCGACGCGCGAGGAGCTCTCAGCCACGGAGGGTGTGGGACCAGCCATCGCCGCCGCCGTGACCGAGTGGTTCGGCGAGAAGGGGAGCTGGCGGCGCGGGGTGGTCGACGCCTGGCGCTCGGCCGGTGTGCAGATGCGCGACGAGCGCGACCCGTCGATCACGCGGACGCTGGAGGGGCTCACCGTCGTCGTGACGGGCTCTCTCGACGGGCTCAGCCGCGACGGCGCCAAGGAGGCGATCATCGCGCGGGGTGGACGTGCCTCCGGTTCCGTCTCGAAGAGAACCGACTACGTGGTCGTGGGGGACAACGCGGGGACCAAGGAGACGAAGGCGCGCGAGCTCGGACTCGTCATCCTTGACGAGGCAGGCTTCGTGCGGCTGCTCGAACGAGGGCCGTCCGCGGTCTGACGCCTCGCCAGGGACGGAGGGAGGGGCTCCGTGCCTCGCGCGTGACCGCGGTCACGCGCGAGCGAGTTGACGGCTGCGTTCATGTCCCCGTAATGTTCTGGAAGTCAGCCCGACAGGGAGGCACAGACACCACTGCGAAGCTCGCAAGAGCCGCCGCGAAGTGGCTGGTCCCGGGGTTGGTTCCCATGCTTGTTGTTGGTGGTCGGACTGTGTCCGGTTGTCGGTGTAGCGTGGGGGGCCGGTTTGGTTCTGGTGGTTCGGTTGCCTGTGAGGGTGGTTGGACAGGCGGGATCGGGCAGGTTAGGCTAGAGAGGTTGCCCCGAGTACAGGCTGGAAGGTCTGGAATGGTGAGCGTCCGTTCTTTGAGAACTCAACAGTGTGCTTAATA